>JAPOZD010000454.1 GCA_026706245.1 Alphaproteobacteria bacterium | reverse complement strand
TTCCGCCGGACGGCCGCATGGATACCCGGAACAAGTCCGGGTATGACGAAGGGGGACGTCCGGGCATGGCGGAGGGGGGACTACCCTGAGCCTGCCGGAGAAGGCGTTCGGGCATGACGAAGGAAGGCGTTCGGGCATGACGGACATCGAGACGGTCTTTGTCGAGGGGACGCCCCGGCTCGCGCTGGACCGGGCGGGATCGGGTCCGCTGGTGTTCTTCCTGCACGGGATCGGCGGCAACCGGAAGAACTGGGCCGGGCAGATCGAGGCGCTCAGCGGCGGCTTCCACGCCGTCGCCTGGGATGCGCGCGGCTACGGCGGCTCGGACGATTATGAAGGCCCGCTCGATTTCGGGGACTTCGCGAAGGACGCGCTCAGGGTGCTCGACCATTTCGGGGCTGAGCGGGCGCATTTCGTCGGGCTTTCGATGGGCGGGCGGATCGCGCAGGACTTCCATGCCCGGTTCCCGGAGCGGGTCGCCACACTGGTGCTGTGCGACACGAGGGCGGACTTCCAGGACTCCATGCCGCCCGAGAAACGCGCCGAATTCATCCGGCTGCGCCAGGCGCCGCTCAAGGCGGGCAAGGAGCCGCGCGACATTGCGGACGCGCTGGTGGAAAGCCTGGTCGCGCCCGGCGCAAACGACCGCGCGCGCCGGCAGCTCCGGGAGAGCATCGCCCGGCTCCACAAGGACTCCTACCTGAAGACCATCGAGGCCTCGCTCTCCTTCGACCGGTCCGCCGAAATCGAACGCATCCGGGTTCCGACGCTGCTTATCTACGGCGAGCACGACACATTGACCCCGCCCGCCATCGGCAGAGCGCTGCACGAACGCATCGCCGGATCGGAGTTCGTGGAGATCGAGGGCGCCGGCCACCTCACCAACATCGAACGCCCCGAGACGTTCAACTCGGCACTCCTCGCCTTCCTCGCCAAGCACCGCGACCGGGCCCGTTAGAGCGGATCGGCAGGGCTGGACCGCGGGCTGGGTCCGGGGCAACAATCGGAGGACGGACGGGTACCGGGGGAGGGAAAGCGGCATGGCGGAAGGGCGTTTCGACTATATCGTCGTGGGGGCGGGGTCTGCGGGCTCGGCGCTGGCGAACCGGCTTTCGGCCAACCCGGCCCGTCGCGTGCTGCTGCTGGACGCGGGCCGGCCGAGCCATCCCTGGTCATCCATTCCCATCGGCTTCGCGCGCCTGATCGACAACCCCGCCGCCAACTGGCTCTATTCCTCCGAGCCCGAAGAGAGCACCGGCGGCAGGCGCATCCCGGTGCCGCGCGGGCGGCTGCTCGGCGGCTCGTCGGCCATCAACGGCATGGTGTTCGTGCGCGGCCAGGCGGAGGATTTCGACGGCTGGGCGCAGCTCGGCAATCGCGGCTGGTCCTACCGCGACGTACTGCCGCTGTTCCGCCGGATGGAAAGCTATGCCGGCGGCGAGGACGAATACCGGGGCCGGGACGGCCCGCTCCGGGTCTCCGACCTCGACGAGAGCGGCCCGCTCTACGACGCCATCATCCGGGCGGGGCAGGAAATCGGCCTCGATTACAATCCGGACTATAACGGCGCCTCACAGGACGGCATCTCGATGACGCAGGCGTCGATCTCCGGCGGGCGGCGCATGAGCACGGCGCATTGCTATCTGGACCCGGTGCGCTCGCGGCCGAATCTCGACATCCGCGCCAATGCCGCGACGGAGGCGCTGCTGTTCGAAGGCCGGCGCTGCACCGGCGTGCGCTACCGGCGCGGCGGCGAGGTCCACGAGGCCCGCGCCGGGGCCGAGGTGGTGGTGAGCGCGGGCGCGGTCGCCTCGCCGCAATTGCTGGAAGTCTCCGGCATCGGCCAGGCGGAGCGGCTGAAGGCGCTCGGCATCCCCGTCGTCCACGAATTGCAAGGCGTCGGCGAGAACCTGCGCGACCATTACGCGCCGCGCATGAAATGGCGCATCCCCGCCAGGGGCCTGACCTACAACGACAGGGCCCGCGGCCTCGGCCTCGTCTGGCAGGCGCTGAAATTCGCGGGCGCCCGGACCGGCCTGCTCAGCCTGCCGGCCTCGCCGGTCCGCGCCTATATCCGCACCCGGCCAGGGCTGGCGAGCCCGGATGCCATGATGTCGTTCATTCCCTTCCTCGCCACGCCGAATTTCAAGCTGGCGAAGGAATCGGGGATCACGGTCATCACCCATCCGCTGCGCTCGGAGAGCACCGGCAGCATCCATGCGGCCTCGGCCGACCCGGCCGCCCCGCCGGAAATCCGCTTCAACTTCCTCTCCGCCGAGATTGACCGCGTCATAACGCTCGGCGGCATGCGCATGACGCGCCGCATGATGGGCGCGGCGGCGCTGGAGGGCATTGTCGGCGAGGAAATGGCGCCCGGCGAAAAGCTGGAGAGCGACGACGAGCTGATCGCCTGGGTGAAGGAGAACGCCGAGACCACCTACCACCCGGTCGGCACCTGCAAGATGGGCTCTGACCCGATGGCCGTGGTGGACGACCGGCTCCGCGTCCACGGCATGGAGGGCCTGCGCGTCGCCGACGCCTCGATCATGCCCACCCTCACCTCCGGCAACACCAACGCCCCCTCCATCATGATCGGCGAAAAGGCCGCCGAAATGATCCTGACAGGGGTGTGAGGGCTACCGGGCGTGTCGCGGCGGCGAGGACAGGGCATAGGTGAACTTCTCTTTTGATCTATTTTTCGATGAAATAATTCTACATAGGGATTGAAATTCTCCAGATGATCGCTAGATTGGGCGGGGAGAAGGAAGTGGCATCCGCGGGTCCGCTTCGTTTCGCCGCTCGCGCCGGCACAAAAAAGCCCCCGATTCAGGCAACGGGTAAGGTACGCCTTGCGTCCGGCTCGCGCGCCCGGGCGCGGCCGGGCAATCAGGCGCGCGAACCGCGCCGGCGCGAAACGCGCGCCCGCGCAGGAAACGCGCGAATTAGGGTCCCGCCGCCCCGGCAAGCCAGGCGGCGGGAAGAACGGAAGGGAGTAGAACGAAACGGGATGAAGGAACGACATGCAGGATGGACACGAACGCAGCTTCGGCAGGACTGACCTGCCGCCGCACAAGCTACCCTCCTGCTTCCGCCCCGGCGGGAGCGGTGGGCGAAGGAGGTTAAGTCGGGGGAGGGCGGACCTCATGCCCGCAACGGCCGCAGGATATAAGCATTGCGCATGCAGACCATGACATCGCATGACATTCCATGACACAGCGCGGGGAGGCTCAGGGCGCCTCATGACATTTCATGACACGTCCGGGGTTGTCCCGGCCGTCGTGCCGCCTCATGTCTTGGGGAATCGGGCTGCGGGCCCGCCGGTTCCGCGCAGGGAAGGGCGGCGAAAGGCGGGCAGGGGCAACGGATGGCAGGGACAGGGTGGACGCATGGAACCGCAGCCTCTGATCGCCGTGGCCGATGTGGAGGCGAGCAGCCTCTGGTACCGGGAACTGTTCGGATGCGAGAGCGGGCATGGCGGGCCGGACTATGAGCGGCTGCTTTCCGGCGGCCGGCTCATCCTCCAGCTTCACCGCTGGGACGCGCATGACCATCCCCATATGGGCGACCCGGCGTCGAAGCCATACGGCAACGGCGTGCTGCTCTGGTTCCGGACGGATGCATTCGATGCCGCTGTCGCCCGGGCGCGCGCGCTCGGGGCGGACATTCTCGAGGAGCCGCATGTCAATCCGAATGCCCGCCACCGCGAGTGCTGGCTGAGCGACCCGGACGGCTATGTCGTGGTTCTCGCCGGAGCGGAGGGGGACATCTGAGCGATGACCGGGCTTCGCGGTCGCATTCCCGCACGTTCGGCGTCGCATCCGGGCGCAGGACTTCCCCCGCAACGCGGCAAACTCGAACCTGCCCGAATCCGGCGGAGCGGTCCCGAGATGAACGACCTGGCAAGCGTCCTCAGGCCCATCGAGACAGCGCGCGGCCTGCCCGGGCGGTGCTACACCGAAGCCTCGGCCTTCGAGGAGGAGCGCCGGCGCATCTTCGGCCGGGGCTGGTTCTGCGTCGGCTTTGCGAGCGACCTCGCTGCGCCCGGCGACCTCATGCCGGTGGACGCGGTGGGCATGGCGCTGTTGCTGGCGCGGACCGGGGAGGGCGAAATCCGCTGCTTCCACAATGTCTGCCGCCATCGCGGCGTCCGCCTTGTGGAAAAGCCGGAACGCGGCAGGACGGCCGTGCGCTGCCCCTACCACAGCTGGACCTACGACCTGGAGGGCCGGCTACGCGCCACGCCGCATATCGGCGGTGTCGGCCGCCATGAGGCGCCGGGCTTCCGCAAGAGCGAACGCGGGCTCGTGCCGGTGCGCGCGGCCGTGTGGCTCGACATGGTGTTCGTGGACCTTTTCGGCGCCGCGCCCGCGCTGGAGGACTGGCTCGCGCCGTTGCTGGCGCGGTGGCGGCATTTCCCGCTGGCGCGCTACCGGCCGGCGGACATCGAGCCGATCCGCCTGCGGCTCGGCGCCAACTGGAAGCTTGCGGTCGAGAACTATTGCGAGGCCTACCACCTGCCCTGGATCCATCCGGAATTGAACCGCATTTCCCCGCTGGCCGACCACTATCCCATCGTCGAGGCGTCCTTCTCCGGCCAGGGGTCGCATTGCTATGCGGCCCGCGGCGAACTGCCCGCAGCCGACGACCGCCCGGTCGCCGAATATGTGGCCCTCTATCCCAACCTGCTTCTGGGCGCGCATATGGACCATTTCTTCGCCATGCGCCTCGACCCGCTCGCCCCGGACCTGACGGCGGAGGATGCGCGGCTCTGGTGCTTGGAGGAAGCGGCGGCAGCGCCCGCTTACAGGGGCGCGCGGGACCGGCTTCGCGACCGCTGGCAGGAGGTGTTCGGGGAGGATGTGGGCGTCGTGGAGCGAATGCAGCAGGGGCGCCGCTCGCCAGCTTTCGACGGCGGCTGCTTCTCGCCGGTCATGGACGGGCCGAGCCACGCTTTCCACAGATGGGCGGCGGGTCGCCTCGGCGCACCGGAGCCCGCTTGACGGGAACCGGACGGCGGTCCTATAAGCTGGCGCAAACCCGACCGGAACGGAAACCCACCGACACCATGGCCCATTCGATTCAAGCCAGAAAGCGGGTTCGCCAGAACCTGCGCCGCGCCGAACGCAACCGCGCCCGCGCCAGCCGTGTGCGGACCTTCGTAAAGAAGGTCGAGGCCGCGATAGACGGCGGCGACAGGGAAGGGGCGCGCGCCGCGCTCAGGAATGCCGAGCCGGAGATGGCGCGCGGCGCTCAGAAGGGAAAATTTCATCGCAATACCATGCAGCGAAAACTCTCGCGATTGTCCAAGAAAATCAAGGACATGCACGCCTAGCATACGACCTGTACAGCGACCTTCCGCCGCCGCCTTCGAGCGGCGGATTTTTTTTGCGACAAAATTGTTGCGCCTCGCTAAGGCCTTAGGGAGTCCGGAGGCGGGGTTCGCTGCTTGGCCCTCTTG
The DNA here is from genome assembly GCA_026706245.1 of Alphaproteobacteria bacterium. GTDB lineage: Bacteria > Pseudomonadota > Alphaproteobacteria > Bin95 > Bin95 > Bin95. The sequence continues at coordinate 5,363 of JAPOZD010000454.1, read as the reverse complement.
CGGCGGGGCTGGAGGCGGGTAGCCTTTTTTCCGTCCCACCAAGTCGGCTTTCCGGCCGGAACGGGGCGAACGGGAGCGGTTGTCGGGAGCGGCCGCCCTCTGTCGCCCAAGGGTCCGGGCGGCCGGTTGTCCGGCGGGGCGTCGGGAGAAGGAGCAGCGCCGATGACCTATGCGGGGGACGTCTCGCCGCGAGAAGCCTGGGAGATGCTGGAAGAGACCGGGGACGCCATCCTCGTGGATGTCCGCACCTTGCCGGAATGGCAGTATGTCGGCTTGCCGGACCTGGCGCCGCTCGGGCGCGAAACGTCGCTGGTTTCCTGGCAGGTCTGGCCGGGAATGGGGATAAACCCGAATTTCGTGGATGAGGTGGCGGCCGCCGCGCGGGGCGGGCCGCTCCTGTTCATCTGCCGCTCGGGCGTCCGGTCGGCCCATGCGGCGACGGCGGCGACGGCGCGCGGCCTCGGCCCCTGCTACAACGTCTCGGAAGGGTTCGAAGGCGACCGGGACGGGGAAGGCCATCGCGGCCGGGCCTGGGGCTGGAAGGCCGCCGGCCTGCCCTGGAAGCAGGAGTAGCCGGCATGGCGGGCGCGAAAGCCGACCGTCAGGTCGAATGGATGCGGATCCGCGGCCAGCTCCAGGCCGAATACGGGGACGGGATTTTCAAGAGCTGGTTGAAGCCGATGTCCCTGGTGGACAAGGGGGCGCAGGGCATCGCGATCCAGCTTCCGACGCGCTTCATGCGCGACCGGGTGCAGGGCAGCTATGGCGAGCGCATCCGCATGCTCTGGTTCGAGGCGGACCCGGCCCTGTCCGAAGTCGGCTTCGTGGTGAAGCCAGTGCTGCAGGGAGCGCCCGCCCAGCCGGCGCAGCGCCCGGCGCCGGCCGGCAATGGAAGCCTCGACGACTTCGCCACGCCGTTCCAGTCCTTCCTCACCTTCGAGAACTTCATCACCGGCGAGTCGAACGCGCTTGCACACGGCCTCTGCCTCGGCGTCGCGGACGGCAATGTGCGGCCGTCCGGCCCGCTCTACCTGTTCGGCGGCGTCGGCCTCGGCAAGACCCATCTGATGCAGGCGCTTGCGCTGAGGCTGCGCCGGGACCGCCCGGACCGCCCGGTGCTCTACTTCAGTTCGGACGATTTCCGCCAGCACTACATCGACGCGGTGAATGCCAAGAGGGTCGCGGAGTTCAAGAGCAGGGTCCGGTCCTTCGATGTGCTGATGATCGACGATGTGCATCTTCTGAGCCGCAATTCGGGCACCCAGGACGAGCTGCTGCACACGATCAACGCCTTCGCGAGCCGCAGCCGCCTGATGGTGATCTCGGGCAACGCCTCGCCTGTCGGCCTGGAGGGGATCGACGAGCGGATTCGCTCGCGGCTGAGCACCGGCGTGTCGGCGCCGATCCTGCCGCTTGAGACGGACTATCCGCTGCGCCTCGCCTTCCTCGAGCGCAAGGCGTTCGAAACGACCTTGCCGGCGCCGCAGGAGGTGCTGGTCTTCCTGGCGGAGCGGATCGCCTCCAACATGCGCGTGCTGCAGGGCGCCATGAACCGGCTGGAGTCGCATTACCGGCAGTTCGGCGGGGAGATTTCCGTGGACCGCGCGGAGAAGGTGCTGGTGGACCTGCTGCCGGTCAACGACCGCACGCCGACCGTCGAGGCGATCAAGAAGCTCGTCTGCGACCGGTACAATGTCCGTCCCGCGGAAATGGATTCGCCGCGGCGCGCCCGGGCCGTCGCGCGGCCGCGCCAGGTGGCGATGTATCTCGCCAAGCAGCTCACCTCGCTCTCGCTGCCGGATATCGGCCGCAAGTTCGGGCGCGACCATTCGACGGTCCTCTACGGCGTGCGCAAGATCGAAAAGCTGATGGAGGACGACAAGGCGCTGGAAGAGGAAGTCGAGGCGCTGCGCCGCAAGCTGGAGCCCTGAGAACGCCTTGCCAGCCCTGGGCGCCTTGCCTATCTTGCGCGCCCGTGCCGCAGTAGCTCAGCCGGTAGAGCAGCGCATTCGTAATGCGCGGGTCGGGAGTTCAAGTCTCTCCTGCGGCACCATCTCCCGGCCCCGGCAAGCCCGCCCTGCCGCGCACCGGCGGGCGCCCGCTCCGATGGATGACAGCAACACCGACTAGGGGGGACTGCCATGCCGGTTCTGCCGCAACAGCCCATGGTCATGGCGCGGCGCCATATGTGCGTTGCGGGCCACTATCTGGCGACCGAGGCCGGCGCGGCCATGCTGGAGGCCGGCGGCAATGCGATCGACGCCGGCGTCGCGGCCGGGATCGCGCTTGGCGTGGTCCACAGCGACCAGGTCCAGTTCTCCGGCGTGGCCCCGATGCTCGTCTATTCCGCCGAGCGCGACGAGGTGTTCAGCATCGCCGGTCTCGGATACTGGCCGCGGGCGGCGAGCCTCGAGCTGTTTCGCGACCGCCACGGCGGAGGCATTCCCGTCGGGCTTCTGCGAACCGTGGTGCCGGCCGCTCCCGATGCCTGGATTACCGCGCTGGCGGAGTTCGGCACGATGTCCTTCGCCGAAGTCGCCGCGCCCGCCATCCGGCATGCCCGCGAGGGATTCACCGTCCATCCGGTAATGGCGGCGTTCATCGAGCGCTACCGGGACCGCTACCGGATGTGGCCGGGCAATGCGGCGATCTGGCTGAAGGACGGCGAGCCGCCGGCGGTGGGCGACCTGCTCGTGCAAACCGACCTCGCCGCCGCGCTGCAATACATGGCGGACGAGGAGGGGGCCACCTCCGGCGGGCGCCGGGCCGGGCTCCGGGCGGCCCGCGACGCCTTCTATGTCGGCGACATCGCGAAGAAAATTATCGCCTATCACGAAGAGAACGGCGGCCTGCTCTCCGCCGCCGACCTCGCCGGCTACCGCACGCCGGTGGAAGCGCCGGTCAGCGTCGAATTCGCCGGCGCCCGGGTCTATAGCTGCCGGCCCTGGTGCCAGGGGCCGGCCCTGCTGCAGATGCTGCGGATTCTGGAGGGGCTCGACCTCGCCGCCCTCGGGCACAACTCGGCCGACTACATCCACGCGCTGGCGGAGACGATCAAGCTCGTCTTCGCCGACCGCGAGAAGTATTTCGGCGACCCCGACGTCATCGATGTGCCGACGGACATCCTGCTCTCTGAGGACTACGCGGCCGTGCGCCGGATGGACATGGACCCGGCCCGCGCCTGGCCCGGAATGCCGCCGCCCGGCGAGATCGAGGGATATGGCGGGCCCTGCTTCATCCCGCCGGTCGAGCGTTCGGCCTCGATTGCCGCCGCCGACACCTCCTATGCCTGCGCGGTGGACAGCGCCGGCAATGTCTGTTCGGCCACGCCGAGCGACGTCTCCTTCGAGGGGCCGGCCATTCCCGGCCTGGGCTTCTGCCCGTCCTCGCGCGGCTCGCAGTCCTTCGCCATGGCCGGGCATGCCTCGGCCGTGGCGCCGGGCAAGCGGCCGCGCCTGACGCCCAACCCGGCTCTCGCGCTGGCGCCGGGCCGGCTCGCCATGCCGTTCGGCGCGCCCGGCGGCGATGCGCAGCCGCAGGGCATGCTGCAGGTGCTGCTGAACCATCTGGTCTTCGGCATGGACATCCAGCCGGCGGTCGAGGCGCCGCGCTTTTCGACGCACAGCCACCCCAACTCCTTCGAGCCCCACGAAGCGAAGCCGGGACGCCTGGTCGTCGAGGAGGGGATCGCGCCCGAGGCCGGCGCCGATCTCGCCCGGCGGGGCCACGATGTGGAATGGCACGGCGCCCGTTCGGATGCGGTTGCCGGCGTCTGCGCGATCAGCGCGAATCTCGAAACCGGGCTGATCTGCGGCGGCGCCGATCCGCGCCGGTCCGGCCGGGCCATGGGGCGCTGACCGGACGCCGGAGGCGGCCCGCGGTTCCGGGACGACGCCGGGATCAAGTCCATTGCTGTCCGGTTTAGTCATTGGGCGAGGCTGAACGGGGGTCCGCCGAGGGTTTCGGGGGCGCGCGGCGTCTGCGATCCGCCCCTTGTCCGTGAGGCCCGAACGCCCCTTTCGTCATACCCGGACTTGTTCCGGGTATCTCTCTCAAGCGGCTCGGCCGGGCGGCTGCATGGATACCCGGAACAAGTCCGGGTATGACGGGAACAGGGCCAAGCCGCCGGGCGTCGATCCGAGTCCCGATCCCGTCGAACCCCTCGAAACCTGGTTGAATCCAAGCCAAGCGGTCTGTCCCCCAAATCTAAACCGGACAGCAGTGGCTCGGAGGCCGGGGTGACGGTGGGAGCCGTGCGACGCGAAGCCAACGTCGGGCATGTGTGCATGCGGTAGGATCGGGGTCCCCCGCTTTCGCGAGGGCAGGCCGGGGCAGGCTGCTTCGCGCCGCCCGGGACGACGCCGGGAGATTGCAGCGCGTCATGGAATGTCATGTTTTGTCATGATCCGGGGCGAACGACCCGTCTCCGGGCGGGTTGGAGGGGCCGTCTCCTGCGGCGTGTCATGGAATGTCATATTTACTCATGCTTTGTCATGGTAGCGACGGCGGAAGGCTTCCCGGCGGGAGGAGAGGGCGGCGGTCGGGTCGGGAAAGGGCATGGGCGGCGGCTCCCTGGTTCGGCTCGTGTTCATCCGGCGCTCCGGCCCGGCATCGGAGCGACCCTTTATCGCGCGCATTTGCGTGCGGGCGCGGGCGGGTGTCGGCGCCGGCGCGGTTCGCGCGCCTGATTGCCCGCGCGCGGGGCCAGGCGCCGGGCGCGGCGGTTCCGCCCCCGCCTGTCCGGCCCGGATTTGCGCAAGCGGCGCGGCGGTTCCGCCGGCCTCTCCCGGCAGGCGTTGCGAAATGTCATGCGATGTCATGTTCGCCATGCCTTCGCCGGTGCTCTGCCGTTCCGTTCCTGCATATCGTTCCTCCATCGCGTTCCGTCCTCCTCCGTTCCGTCCGGCCCGCCGCCGGCCCGGCATCGGAGCGACCCTTTACCGCGCGCATTTGCGTGCGGGCGCGGGCGGGTGTCGGCGTCGGCGCGGTTCGCGCGCCTGATTGCCCGCGTGCGAGGCGGGCGCAGGACGCACTTCGCCTGTCGGCTGAATCGGGGTCGGTCCGCGCCGGGCCGGCGCGGGCGGGACACGGCCCATGGATACCGCTTCCCTCGGACCCATCATAGCACACTTTCTGAAAATGCAAGTCATATTGAGAAATATTACATGAATTTCTCGAACAATCTGCTGTTAACATCGGCCGGCCGCCGGATTCCCATGTCTTCGCAGGAGCTTGTATGGATAGGTTGACAGGGGAAGGTCAGCGACACTTCTTCCGTCATGCCCTCACATCGTCATGCCCGGACTCGTTACAGCCGAGACCGACATGCGCTCGTGGTCGAGATCTGAGCCCTGCGCTCCGGG
>JAPOZD010000186.1 GCA_026706245.1 Alphaproteobacteria bacterium | reverse complement strand
ATCTTGCCGGGATTGCGGGACTTGTAGTCGAACCCGTTCGCCTCCTCGATGTCGAGCGCGTCCATGTCGGCCCGGATGGCGACGGAGCGCTGGCTGTCGCCCTGTCCGCGCAGCACGGCGACGACGCCCGTCTTCGCAATGCCCATGTGGACGGCGTCCACGCCGAATTCCTTCAGCCTGTCCGCGACGAAGGCGGAGGTGCGCACCTCCTCGAACGCCGTTTCCGGATACATGTGGAGCTCGCGCCGCCACGCGGTCATTTCGTCGTGGAATTCGGCTATGCGGTTGACGATGGGCATTGCCTGCTCTGCCTTGCCGTAGTCTGCGGGATCGGCCCGATTTCGCCCGACGCCGCCCTGCAGGTCAAGCGACGCGGTTGCGCATCTCGCCGCGCGCCCAGGCTTCCAGACCCGACACGAAGCCCTCGACAAGGGCGGCCATGGCCTTCTCGCTCGCCCAGGCGACATGCGGGGTGACGATGACATTGGGCCGCCCGGCGAGCGCGGGCAGGGGGTGTCCTTCCGGCGGCGGCTCGACCGTCGCTACATCGAACGCCGCGCCCCGGACCGTCCCCCGGTCGAGCGCCTCTACCAGCGCCGCCTCGTCCACGATGCCGCCCCGCGCCGTGTTGATAAGGAACGGGCGGCGGCGCATCGCCGCGAATTCCGCCCGCCCGATCAGGCCCCGGGTCTCGTCGTTCAGCGGGCAGTGGATCGAGATGGCGTCGGCGGTCGCCAGCATCTCGCCGAAGCCGATGCGGCCGGGGCCCGGCGACGCGCCCTTGCGCGCGGCGGTGACCGGCTCCATGCCGAAGGCTGCGGCCTTCCTCGCGACCGCAGAGCCGATGACGCCCGCGCCGACAATGCCGAGCCGCCGCCCGGAGAGGTCCAGGATCGGATAGTCGAACAGGCAGAAACTGCGCGCCTTCGCCCAGCGCCCTTCGGCCACGGCGCGGTCATAGGCCGGCACGGCGCGGGCGAGCGCAAGCAGCAGGGCGAGCGCATGTTCGGCCACGCTGTCCGCGGCATAGCCGGTGACATTAGTGACCGGCACGCCCGCGCCGCGCGCCGCCTCCTTGTCCACGCAGTCGGTGCCGGTGGCGGAGACCGCCACGAGCTCCAGCGTCGGCGCGGCCTCGAACACGGAGGCGTCGATGCGGCATTTGTTCGTGACTGCGACATGGGCGCCCCGAAGCCGCTCCGCCGCCCGGTCGGGATGCGTCTCGTCGAACTCCACCCATTCATGCGGGAAGCCGGGGCGGCGAATCGGCACGCCGGGCGGGAAGGAGTTGCGCTCCAGAAACACGATCCGCTTCATGGTCTCCTCGCCTCCATCGCGGCCTGCCTCTCGACTTGTTGCCGGGGCGCATTAAATCATGCGATGCAGGGCAAAGGAGAGGGGATGATGCGGGCGGCGTGGTACGAGCGCAAGGGACCGGCGCGCGAGGTGCTGGAAGTCGGGGAGATGCCGGTGCCGGAGGCGGGGCCGGGCGAGCTTCGCGTGCGGCTGGCGGCATCGGGCGTCAACCCGGCGGATGTGAAGCTGCGCGCGGGCGTGAGCGACTACGGTTTCCAGTTCCCGCGCGTGATTCCGAACAGCGACGGCGCCGGCACGGTGGACCGGGTGGGCGCCGGCGTCGATCCGGCATGGGTCGGACGGCGGATCTGGCTCTACAACGGCCAGCGGCTCGGCCGGGCTTTCGGGACGGCGGCGGAATATATCACGCTCGATGCCGGGCTCGTCCACGCGCTTCCGAACGAACTCGGGTTCGCAGAGGGGGCAACGCTCGGCATTCCCGCCATGACGGCGCATCGCTGCGTCTTCGCGGACGGGTCGGTGGCTGGCAAGACGGTGCTGGTCACGGGCGGTGCGGGCGCGGTCGGCCACTATGCCGTGCAGCTTGCGACATGGGGCGGCGCGCGCGTGCTGGCGACGGTGAGCGGCGAGGCCAAGGCGGCCCATGCGCTCGCCGGCGGGGCCGACGCCGCGATCAACTACCGGCAGGAAGACGTCGCCGCGCGGGTGCGGGAGCTCACAGGCGGCGAGGGGGTGGACCGCATCGTCGAGGTCGATTTCGGCGGCAATCTCGCCGCCGCGATGGGCGTATTGAAACGCAACGGGGCCGTCGCAATCTATGCCAGCGACGGCAACGCGAATCCGGAGATCGACGTGCGCGCCCTGATGGGCCTGAATGCCACCCTGCATTTCGTGGTGCTGAACAGCATCCCGCTCGAGGCCCGCCAGCAGGCGCAGCGCGATGTGACGCGCTGGGCGGCGGAGGCGGGGCGGTTGTTCCCGGTGGCAGCCCGGTTCCCGTTGGATGAGATCGTTGCCGCGCATGAACTGGTGGAAAGCCCGGGCAAGCTCGGCACGGTGGTCGTCGAGCCATGACCGGAGGGGGAGCGCAAATGGACCTGCCCTGCACACTGGCCGAACTGGCCGCCGCGCATCCGGGCGACAGGGTCGCGCTGGCCGCGCCCGGCCGCGCGCCCCTGACCTTCGGGGCGCTCGGGAAGCTGGCCGATGAAACCATCGCTTCGCTCAACGCCTTCGGAATCGGCCGGAATGACAGGGTGGCAGTGGTGCTGCCCAACGGTCCGGAAATGGCGGCGGCCTTCCTGGCCATCGGCGCCGGGGCCACGGTCGCGCCGCTCAATCCGGCTTATCGGGAAGACGAGTTCCACTTCTACCTCGGCGACCTTTCCGCCAGGGCGCTGGTCGTCTCCGGGGACGAGAACGGACCTTCAGTGGACGCCGCGGGCCGTCTGGGCATTCCGCTGCTCCGCCTCGTCACGGAGGAGGAGGGGCCTGCCGGCAGCTTTTCGCTGCTGGCGGAGGGTGCAGGGCCGCAGAGCACCTCGGTGAAGGGATACGCGGGCGCCGCCGACACCGCGCTCGTGCTGCACACCTCCGGCACGACCTCGCGGCCGAAGATCGTGCCGCTCAGCCAGGCCAATGTCTGCGCCTCGGCCGCGCATATCGCAGAGACGCTCCGGCTTGAGCCGGCGGACCGCGGCATGAACATCATGCCGCTCTTTCACATCCACGGGCTGATCGCCAATGTGCTGGCGCCGATGCGCGCCGGCTGCTCCGTCTATTGCACGCCGGGTTTCGACGCCTTCAGGGTGTTCGAGTGGTTCGCCGACGCCAGGCCGACCTGGTATTCCGCCGTGCCGACCATGCACCAGGCGATTCTGTCGCGGGCAAGGCGCAATGCCGGGACCGTCGATGCCCTGCAGCTGCGGTTCGTGCGCTCCTCCTCGTCTTCCCTGCCGCCGCAGGTGATGCGGGAGCTGGAAACGCTCTTCCGCTGCCCGGTGATCGAGAGCTACGGCATGACCGAGGCGGCGCATCAGATGGCGAGCAACCCGCTGCCGCCGGCGGAGCGCCGTGCGGGTTCCGTCGGCGTGGCGGCCGGGCCGGAGATCGCCGTCATGGACGAGGCGGGCCGCCTCCTTCCCGCCGGGGCGACGGGCGAGGTGGTCATCCGGGGGCCGAATGTCATGGCCGCCTACGAGAACAATCCCGACGCCAATGAAGACGCCTTCGCGGACGGGTGGTTCCGGACCGGCGACCAGGGCGTGATGGACGCGGCCGGCTACCTGACGATTACCGGGCGGCTGAAGGAGATCATCAACCGGGGCGGCGAGAAGATCTCCCCGCGCGAGGTGGACGAGGCGCTGATGGACCATGCGGCCGTCCAGCAGGTCGTGACCTTCGCCCTGCCGCACCGGACCCTCGGGGAAGAAGTGGCAGCCGCCATCGTGCTGGCCGAGGGCGTGGATGCGAGCGACAGCGAACTCAAGGCGTTTGCCGGCGCGCGGCTCGCCGACTTCAAGGTGCCGCGCCGGATCGTCTTCGTGGACGAGATTCCCAAGGGCGCGACCGGCAAGCTCCAGCGTATCGGGCTCGCCGCGAAACTCGGCCTCGCTCCGTGAGGATAGCGATCTTCGGGGCGGGCGCGATCGGGTGCCACCTGGCCGCCCTGCTCGGCCGGCAGGGCGAAGCCGGGGTCAGCCTGATCGCGCGCGGGCTGCATCTGGCCGCCCTGCAGGCGAACGGGCTGCGCTTTGTCTCCGACGAAGAGGACTTCACGCTGCCGGTCGCGGCGAACGACGACCCGGCGGCCTTCGGCGTGCAGGATTTCGTGATCGTGACGCTCAAGGCGCACCAGTCGCCGGGCGCGGTGGAGGCGATGCGCCCGCTGCTCGGACCCGACACGGCGGTCGTCACCGCGATGAACGGCGTTCCCTGGTGGTATTTCCACGGCATCGAGACGGGCTTTCCGGCGGGGCCGGTGGAGGCGGTCGATCCGGGCGGTGCGCAATGGCATGGGCTCGGCCCGGAGCGCGCCGTCGGCTGCGTCGTCTATCCGGCTGCGGAGATCGTTGAGCCCGGCGTCTGCCGGCATATCGACGGCAATAGCTACACGCTTGGAGAACCCGACGGCACGCGCAGCGAGCGGGCCTCGGCCTTGTCCCGGCTGCTCATCGCGGCAGGCTTCCGCGCGCCCGTCCGGCCCCGCATCCGCGACGAAATCTGGGTGAAGCTCTGGGGCAATCTCTGCTTCAACCCGATCTCGGCGCTCACCCACGCGACGCTCGCCGAAATCGGCTCCGACGATGAGGTGCGCCGCCTCGTCGAAGCGATGATGCGCGAGGGACAGGCGGTCGGCGAGGCGCTGGGCGTGCGCTTCCGCATCCCGCTGGAACGCCGCCTCGAAGGCGCGGTCGCGGTCGGCGCGCACAAGACCTCGATGCTGCAGGACCTGGAGCGCGGCCGGCCGATGGAAATCGATGCCTTGGTCGGTGCGGTCAGCGAGTTGGGGCGCCGCGCCGGCGTCGCGACGCCGGCCATTGACACGGTGCTGGCGCTCATCCGCCTGAGGGCGCGCATGGCCGGCACTTATCCACAATAGGCCGCCGCACCGGCGGCGCCAGGGGGGACAGCATGTCCGAGGTCGTTCATTTCACCAGGCAGGGTCCTGTAGGCATCATCACCGTGGACTATCCGCCGGTGAATGCGCTCGGCCCCGGCGTGCGCGAAGGCATATTGGAGGCGGTGGACCGCGGCGTCGCCGACACGCAAGTGCGGGCCATGGTGCTGATCGGCGCCGGGCGGAGCTTCATTGCCGGCGCGGATATTCGCGGTTTCGGCAAGGGGCGCCCGACAGTCACCCGACGTACCCACGACGTGCTGGAAGCGAGCCCGAAACCGGTTGTCGCGGCCATTCACGGCTACGCGCTGGGCGGCGGCCTGGAAAATGCGCTCGGCTGCCACTACCGCATCGCGGTGCCGGGCGCGAGGGTGGGCCTGCCGGAAGTCCTGATCGGCATTCTCCCGGGCGGCGGCGGCACGCAGCGGCTGCCGCGGCTGATCGGTCCGGAAGCGGCGCTCGAGATGATCGTCTCCGGCCGCCATGTTCCCGCGCCGGAAGCCCTCGAACTCGGCATTCTGGACGAGCTGGTGGAAGGCGGGGAACTGCGCGACGCGGCCGTCGCCTTTGCCATGCGGGTGATGGACGAGCCGGTCCTGCCCCGGATTTCGGAACGCGGGATACCGGACCATGACCCCGGCATTTTCGACGCGATACGCCGGAGGATCGCCCGTCGCGCACGCAACCAGAAGGCGCCGTGGCACTGCATCCGCTGCGTGGAGATTGCGTGTTCCACGCCCTTCGAGGACGGCATCCGGCAGGAGCGCGCGCTGTTCGAGGAACTGGAGAATTCGGAGGAGGCGAAGGCGTTGCGCTATGCCTTCTTCAGCGAGCGGGAAGCGCAGCGCTCGCCCCATGTTTCGCGCGGGACGCCGGCGCGCCCGGTCGCGGCCGCGGCCGTGGTCGGCGCCGGCACGATGGGCGGCGGAATCGCCATGACCTGCGCCGATGCCGGCCTGCCGGTGAAGATCATGGACAAGGACCCGGAAACCCTCGCGCGCGGGATGGAGCGAATCGGGAAGACCTATGCGGCGAGCGTCGAGCGGGGCTCGCTGGATGCGGCCGGCATGGCGGCGCGGCTCGCGCTCATCGAGCCGGTCGATTCCTACGACGCCATTGCGGGCGCCGATGTCGCGATCGAGGCGGTGTTCGAGGAAACCGGCGTCAAGCGGGAGGTTTTCGAGACCCTGGACCGGGTGATGAAGCCGGGCGCGCTGCTCCTCACCAACACCTCCGCGCTCGATATCGACGAAATCGCGGCCGCGACCGGGCGGCCGGAAGATGTGGCCGGCGCGCACTTCTTCAGCCCCGCCAATGTGATGAAGCTGCTGGAAATCGTGCGCGGCGAGCGGACCTCCGAGGAGGTTCTGGCCTCTGTCCAGGCCCTGGCGAAGAGGCTGGCCAAGGTCGGCGTCGTCTGCGGCAATTGCGACGGTTTCGTCGCCAATCGCTCGCGTGCGCCGTTCAATACAGAGATGGTCCTCCTGCTGGAGGAAGGGGCGCTGCCGGAGCAGGTGGACAAGGCGATGGTAGAGTTCGGCTACCCGATGGGGCCGTTCGCGGTCGGCGACCTCGCGGGACTCGACATCGGCTATGCGGGGCGCAAGCGCAGAGAGGCCGCGGACCCGGCTGTCCGTCCGCTGCCCATCGCCGATGCCCTGGTCGGGATGGGCCGCCTCGGCATGAAGACCGGCGCCGGCTGGTATCGTTACGAGGCGGGCAGCCGCACGCCGCATCCGGACCCGGAAGTGGCGGCTTTGATTCGGCGGGTCTCGGACGAATCGGGAGCCGGACGACGGGATTTCGATGACGAGGAAATCGTGCAGCGCCTGCTCTTTTCCTCGGTCAATGAAGCCTGCCGGATCATCGAGGAGGGCATTGCCCGGCGCGCCGTGGAGGTGGACACGATGTGGCTCTACGGATTCGGCTTCCCGCGCTATCGTGGCGGGCTCATGTACTGGGCCGACACCGTGGGCGTGCGCGAGGTCTATGGCCGGATCGCTGCATGGCACCAGCGCTACGGGGAACGCTGGGCGCCGTCGCCCCTCCTGCGGCGTCTCGCGGAGCGCGGCGCGCCGCTGACGGAAGCCATGACCGACATGTGATTAATGTTTGCGAACCGGGCATAAGCCTTTATTATGTCGAGCGGTCAGGCCAATGGGCCGCCCGCTAGTTAAACAAACGCCAATCGCGAGGAAATAACATGCTGTCACGGATCACTGCCTATGTTGTGGTCGGGGCCGCTGCGCTTGCGCTCGGGGGATGCGCATCGAGCCTGAAAGATGCGCAGATGGCCGAGGCGACCGGGTCCGACTTCCAGATGGGTCTGATCGAGGGCTACAAGAAGCTTGCAGACATGGAAGCCGCCGAAGGGGACTGGCAGGACGCCCGCGTCTTTGCCGACCGCGTGCTGGCGGTTGCGGGCGGTGCCGACGTCATGCCTGAGCAGCCGTCCGGGCGCGCGCTGCCGGCCGACGCCAAGCTGGAAGTGGAAATCGCCCAGGCGCGGCTCGAAACGATTCTGGACAGCGGCGGGCGCGAAAAGGCCGGCGCTGCCACGGCCATGGCGCAGGTCGGCTTCGACTGCTGGCTGCAGGAGCTGGAGGAGAACTTCCAGCCCGGCGATATCGCGAACTGCAAGGCGATGTTCATGGAAGGCGCAGGCGCCGCGGAAGAGGCTTTGCAACCGCCGCCGCCGAAGCCGAAGAAGCCGGTCGATATGGGTCCGTGGGAGGTCTATTTCGCCTGGGATAGCGCCGCAATCTCCGGTGAGGCCCAGCAGGAGATCAACAAGGCCTACACGTCCTTCGGCAAGGTCAAGGGCGCGATGGTGAACGTCTCCGGCCATACCGACACCAGCGGCTCGGCCAAATACAACCAGAAGCTGTCCGAGATGCGGGCCAAGGCGGTCTATGAGGTCTTCACCCTCGACCTGCTCGTTCCGGAAGACCGCGTCGCCATGACGGCGGTGGGTGAGGGCGATCTTGCGATCAAGACTCCGGACAACACCCGCGAAGTGTTGAACCGGCGGGTCGTCATCCACCTCTCCAACTAGGCCCATTACCGGCCGGTGCGACCGGCCGAACGGTAACGGACGCCCCGCCGGAAACGGCGGGGCGTCCTGCCGTTCAGGCCTGTAGAATCGTGCCTGCGCGACGGAGCCGGGCGAGTCTTCCGGGCGAATATCCGAGCAGTTCGGAAAGGCAGGCCTCGGTGTGCTCGCCAAGCAGCGGCGCGCCTCGGGGATTCCGGACCGGCGTCCCGGAGAGCGACACCGGTGAGCGCACGGCCCGCACCTTCCCGAGCGCGCTGTGCGCCTGGACCGCGACCATGCCGCGCTCCGCCATTTCGTCGGACGCAAAGGCCTCCGCCACGTTTCGCACCGGCCCGCCGGGAATGCCGGCGGCCCGCATCCGGGCGATCCACGCATCGCGCGTGTCGGCCTTCAGGATGTCGTTCATCGCCTCGGTCAGCGCCGCGCGGTTTTTCATGCGCGCGGCATTGGTCGCGTAAGCCGGGTTGTCGGCGAGTTCGGGGCGGCGGAAAACCTCCTCGGCGAGGCGCCGGAACAGCCGGTCGGTCGTCACGGTAATCATCACCGGCCCGTCCGCGGCTTCGAACAGGCCAGCGGGCATGGCGACCAAGTTCGAATTGCCGGGCCGGCCGATGTCCACCCCGCATTCCAGCCAGGCGGTCGCGGCATGGGAGGTCATGGCGACGGCGGTGTCGAACAGCGGCACGTCGATGCGCTGGCCGCGCCCTGTGCGCCCGCGCGCAACCAGGGCCGCCAGCACCGCCTGGGCCGCATACATGCCGGCCATGATGTCCACCAGAGACACGCCGGTGCGCATGGGCGGGCCGTCGGGCTCGCCGGTCAGCGACATGAAGCCGCTCTCGCCCTGCGCCACGGGGTCGTAGCCGGGCCTGTCGGCGAGCGCGCCGCTGCGCCCGTAGCCGGAGACGGAGCAATAGACGAGGCCCGGATTTTCCGCCGCCAGCGCTTCATAGCCGAGGCCCCGCCGGTCGAGCGCGCCGGTGCGCGCATTCTCCACCAGCACGTCGGAGAGGCGCGCAAGCCCGCGCACGATTTCGGCCCCCTCCGGCCGGGTGATGTCGATGGCGACGCTCTTCTTGCTGCGGTTGACGGTCAGGAAATAGGTCGAGTGGCCGTCCCGGGCGGGAGAGAGGAAGCTGCGCGTGTCGTCGCCGCCGGCGGGGTTCTCGATCTTGAGCACCTCCGCGCCGAGATCGGCAAGCTGCATCGCGCACCAGGGGCCGGACAGCACGCGGGTGAGATCGATGATGCGAATGCCTTGGAGAGCGGTCACGGGGGGCCGGTCCTTTCTGCTTGCGGATGCAGGCCGGGAGGTCAGGAATAGGCCCAGAAGAGCAGCAGCCCGCCGAGCAGGATGCGATAGACGACGAAGGGCGCGAAGCTCGCGCGGGCGAGCCAGCGCATCATCGCTGCAATCGCCGCAAGCGCGGCCAGGAAGGCCAGCAGGGCTGCAAGCCCGGCGGCTATTGCGATGGACGGATCGCCCATGCGGGCCAGGTCCCGCGCGGTCCACAGCCCGGCGCCCAGAATGACCGGGATCGAGAGCAGGAGGGAGAAGCGTGCCGCCTCCGCCCGCTCAAAGCCCAGCGCCAGCGCCGCCGTCATGGTGATGCCGGAGCGGCTGACCCCCGGGGCCAGCGCCAGGATTTGTGCCATGCCGATGGCGAGCGCATGGGGCAGGCGCAGCGAATCGAGCCGCTTCGTCCGCCGGCCCCAGCGGTCGGCAGCCCAGAGGACCAGGCCGAACAGAAGCGTGGCCCAGGCGATTGCCTCGACGCTGCGGAGGTCCGCCGCAACCGTGTCCTTGAGCAGCGCCCCCGCGACTACGACCGGAACCGCCGCCGCTGCCACCTGCCAACCGAGCGCCCAGCCCTCGGGCCGGGGTCCGGCGAGGCCTGCAAGGCCCGCGGTGGCCAGCCGGGCGATATCGCGGCGGAAATAGACCAGCACCGCGCCGAGCGTGCCGAGATGCACCGCGACATCGAGGATAAGCGCGGCGGCCTCCTCCGGGCGGTGTTCCCCGAAAGCGGCGTGGACCAGCACCAGATGCGCCGAGGAACTGACCGGCAGGAACTCGGTTATGCCCTGGACGAGCGCGAGAAGGACGATGAGGTATAGCGGCAAGGGCGATCCGGATCCCCAGGAGGCGGTGAGGATATAGCACCGCCCGGAGGTTCCGGGTTAAACTGCGGGACCGCTTCCGGTGGCGTATATGACGACCCTGCTTCATCTGCCGCTCTCGCCCTATTGCCGCAAGGTTCGTGTCGTGCTGGGTGAGTTCAAGGTCCCGTTTGCGCTGGAGGAAGAACCGGTCTGGGAACGGCGCGAGGCCTTCATCGCGCTCAATCCGGCGGGAACGGTGCCGGTGCTGCTGCTGGACGACGGCCGCGCGCTGGCGGAGAGCCAGGCCATCGTCGAATATCTGGAGGAGACGGCGGAAGCCCCGATGCTGCTGGACGCAGGACCGGTGACGAGGGCGGAAATCCGCCGCCTCACCCTCTGGTTCGACGCCAAATTCGCGTCCGAGGTGACCGACTACCTCTACCGCGAGCGCATCATGAAGCGCCTGGCGGGGCACGGGCCGCCGAACTCCGAATTCGTGCGCGCCGGCGTGCTCAATCTGGAGCAGCATCTGCGCTATATCGACATGCTGCTGTCGGAGCGCCACTGGCTGGCGGGCGATCATTTCTCGCTGGCCGATGTCGCGGCCGGCGCGCATCTGTCCTCGCTCGACTATATGGGCGCGATTTCCTGGGCCGATCATCCTACGGCGTATGAGTGGTATGCACGGTTCAAGTCGCGCCCGTCCGTCCGGCCGCTGCTGTCCGACCGGGTGCCGGGCTGGCGGCCGGCGCCGCATTACGCGGACCTCGACTTCTGAGCCGGTGAGGCTCTTCGTCACGCACTACGGGCGTATCTGCCCGATCGAGACGCCGGAAGGCCCGAACATCGGGC
>JAPOZD010000452.1 GCA_026706245.1 Alphaproteobacteria bacterium | reverse complement strand
GTCACGAGCATCGGTTCCGCGAGTTCGACGGTCCACTATTTCGAGCAGGACGGCTACTACGCGAAGGGGGACCCGGAGCACCGCAAGGCGAGCTTCTGGCACGGAGAGGCGGCGCAGGCGCTGGGTCTCGGACGGCATGTCTCGCCGAAGCGCTTCAATGCGATCCTGCTGGGCCATGTTCCGGGCACGGACCTCCGCCTGGGCCGGATGCGCGACGGCGAGCACCAGCACCGTCCGGGGCTGGACATCACGCTGTCGGCGCCGAAGTCGGTGTCTCTGGCGGCACTGCTGCATGGCGACAGGCGGGTGATCCGGGCGCATGACGAGGCGGTGCGGGCGGCGCTGGACCGGGTCGAGGCGGAGCTGCTGCAGACGCGGGGCTGGGACCCGGCGACGCGGCGGCGTCCGCGGGTGAAGGCGCACGGCATGGTTGCGGCGACCTTCCGGCACCTTGCGAGCCGCAATCTCGACCCGCAGCTGCACACGCATTGCGTGGTGGCGAACATGACCCGGAACGGCGCCGGCGAGTGGCGGAGCATCGAGGCGACGGCGATCCGCCGGAACAAAAAACTGATCGGGGCGCATTACCGGGGCGAGCTGGCGCGGCGCCTGGAGGCGCTCGGCTACGAGACGGTGCCGGTGATGATCGGCCCCGTGCCGGGTTTCGAGCTGGCGGACTACGACAGGGAGATGCGCGAGGCGTTCTCGACCCGGCGGCGGGACATCCTGGAGGACATCAAGCGGCGGGGCGGGCCCTACAGCGCGGCGCGGGCGCAGCAGGCGGCCTTGTTTACGCGGCGGCGCAAGGCGGAGCCGGCCATGGACGAGCTCAGGCGGATATGGCGGCGCCGGGCGCGCGAGGCCGGCCTGCCGTCCCGCGACGCGGCGGCAAGGGCCAGGCGGAGCCGGCGCGCGGAGAGGCAGGCGGAGGCGCGCCCGGTCCTGCCGGTGCATGAAGCGGTCTGGCGGGCGGTGGCGCATCTGGAGGAGCGGTCGTCGGTATTCCCGGCGGGCGACATCGCCGCGCATGCGCTCGGCCAGGCGCCCGGGCGCTATTCGGTCGAGGAGGCGGAAGCGGCGATCGAGGCGCTTCGCCGCGACGGCCACCTGGTGGAAGCGGTCCTGCGCGGGGCGGACCGGGCGTTCGTCACCGACCGGGCGCTCAGGGCCGAGCGCGGCAACATCGCCTGGATGCGGGACGGCGCCGGCGCCGGGCTGCCGGCGGCGGACGCGGCGGCGGTGGAGACGGAACTCGCCGCCGGCCGGCTTACCGAGGGCCAGCGCGAGGCGGTGCGCACGATCCTGCTCGCGCGCGACAGGGTCGTGGGCGTGCAGGGCCGCGCCGGCACGGGCAAGACGGTCATGCTGCGCGAGGCGGCGCGGCTTGCGGGGGAGGTGAAGGTAATCGGCCTTGCGCCGTCGAAGGCGGCGGTGCGGGCGCTGGAGCGGGAAGCGGGCATTCCGGCGCGGACGCTGCAATGGTTCCTCGCGCGCCACCGCGACATCGGCGACCGGATGGCGAGCGCGGAGCGGCTGGCGCAGGCGCGGCTCGCCTTCGGCGGCGCGGTGCTGGCGGTGGACGAGGCGTCGATGGTGAGCGCGGCGCAGATGCGCCAGCTGATGCGGATCGCGGAGCGGATCGGCATCGCGCGCCTGGCGCTCATCGGCGACAGCTGGCAGTTGCGTTCGGTGGAGGCCGGGCAGCCGTTCCGGCAGTTGCAGCAGGCGGGCATAGCGACGGCGCGCATGGAGGAGATCCTGCGCCAGCGCGACCCGGACCTGCACGAAGCGGTCGAGGCCATCACGGAAGGAGAGGCGGCCCGGGCCGTGGAGCGCCTGGGCGACAATGTCCACGAGGCCGAGTCGGACGAGCTCGGCGAGGCGGCGGCGCGGCTCTGGCTCTCGCTGCACAGGCAAGCCCGCGCGCGGACCGCCATCCTGGCGCCGACCCATGCGCTCCGGGAGGACATCAACGAGGCGGTGCGCGAGGGGCTTCGCGACGAGGGCGTGCTGCACGGGCGGGTGCTGGAGATCGAGCGGCTGGTCGGCCTCGGGCTGACGCGCGCGCAGAAGGCCGACATCGCCAACTACCGCCCCGGCGACGTGCTGGTCTTCCACAGCGACGTCCCCCCCTACCGGGTGAAGACCGACGACGCCTGCACGGTGACGGGAACGGAGGGGCCCCGCGTCCTGCTGCACCATCCCGACGGGCGGCCGCGCCGGATCGACCCCTCGGACCCGGTCCGCTACCGCTACGAGGCTTACGAGACGCGCCCGATCCGCCTCCAGGCGGGCGACCGCATCCGCTGGACGCGCAATGACGGCAGGCGCGGCCTGGTAAACGGCGACGAGGCGGCGATCCTCTCCATCGGCTACCGGTTCGTGACGCTGGAGACGGATGGCGGCCGCACCCTGTCATTGCGCCGGGAGGACCCGCAGCTGCGCCATCTCGACCATGCCTGGAGCGCGACCCTGCATGCGGCGCAGGGCACGACCCGGGACAATGTCATCGCGGTGCTGGAGTCGGGTCATGGCCTGCCCGTGGACCGGGCGGGGTTCTATGTCGGGATCAGCCGGGCGCGCGACCGCGCGGTGCTGCTGACCGACAACCGCGAGGACCTTGTCGAGGCGCTGGAGGCGCATGTGGGCCTGCCTGTGACGGCGCTGGAGGCGGTGGGCGAGGAGATCGCGCCGCCGGCGCCCGGTGCCCCGCCGGCGCCCGCTCCCCTGCCGATACCGGCGCGCGTGACGGTCTGGCCGGCGCTCTCGGCCTGGCGCGCGCTGGAAGAGGCGGCGCGGCGGCAGGACACGATCCCCTACTATATGGAGGGATGCGCGGGGGCGGTCGCACGGCTTGCCGAGCTCGGCCAGGCTCCCGGCATCGCGGCAGGCGTCGCGGCCGAGGCGGTGCGGGCGGCCAAAACGCACGAAGCGGCGGGGCAGGCGCGCGCCGTCCTCGACCGGCTGCATGAGGGGCTCGTGGCCGAGATCGCCGCGCGGGCCGGCCTGACGGACGGGACCGGCGACTGCGGGCGCGACTACGTGCTCTGGCGCGAGGCCGTGCAGCGGCTCCGGGCGGAAGCGGACGGGCTCGCCGCAGAGGAGGACCGCTACCGGCCGCATCTCGACGCCGCGCCCGAGCTGCGCGACGGGATCGGGAAGGCCGGCGAGGCGCTGAAGGGCATGCTCGACGCCGACGACGCCGTGCTCCCGATACTGGACGACTGGAGGGCGCTGGACGACCGCGCCAGGGCGGCCGGGACGCACTGGTTCCAGGAAGACGGCCGCGAGGACGTGCTCCGCCGCATGGAAAGGCTGCCGGAGCTGCCGCACATGGACGCAACGCTCAGCGACGGTCTCGCCGCCATCGTGGCGGAGGGGCGCGGCATCGCCGCCGCGGAGAAGAAGTTCGGGCCGCTCGCGAAGAGGCTCCGCGACGGCGTGGAGGAGCGCGAGCGCCTGATCGAGGCCGCAGGAGAACACAGGGCGACCTATCCCCTGCATCCCGCGCTGGAGGCCTGGCGGACGGAGGCCGACGACCTTCTGAAGGAGGCGCGGGGCCTTCTGGACCCGGGCGGCTCGTTCGCGCATGCCGATGCCCTGCCGGACCTGCGCGACGGCATTGCGGCGGACCGCAAGGCGCTGGATGACGCGGTCTCGCTCGACAGGCGCCTTGCGGCCTGCCTGGAGGCGCGGCGGGAGATCGTGACGCGGAAGAGTAGGGAGTCGCTCTTCTACCGCGAGGGTAATGACGACGTCGTCATGCGCATGCGGCTGAGGGCTTTGGAGCCGGAGCTGAACGAGGATGTGCGCGCCCTGCTCGACCGGCTGGTCGGGGAGCATGACGCCACGGCGGCGGCGAAGGCGGAGGTAAAGGATCTCGTCCAGGACCTCGCCATCTCGCTCGAACTGCGCAAAACCATGTCGGACAACGCGGCGCCGCACGGCAGGAGCCTGACGGAGGAAGGGACGGGCTACCGGGTCTGGTCGGCGATGGCGCGGCAGCACTGCGGGACGGCGGAGCGGATCCTCGGCGAGGAGCGCTACGCCACCCACCTGGACCGCATCCCGAATGCCCGCACGGAGATCGAACGGGACAGGGGAAGGCTTGAGCAGGCGCTGAAGACCGACGCGGCCTATGGTGAGCTCGCGCCGAAGCTCGGCCGCTACGATCTGCGCGCCCCCGAACTGAGACAGGTCGCCTCGGAGGCCCGGCGGCTGCTGGCGCTCCCGGAACTGGACGCCGGCGCCCGCAGGAAGCTCGAACGGCAGGTCGGCATCCGCGACGGGGCCCGGCGGCGGGACATCGACGAGAGCTACGGCGGCGGCATCACGCCCTGAGGGTCAGCTGCGGCGCGCCTTCGCGGCGTATTGCCGGGCGAGCTCCGAGCCCCGGGCCTCGCCGAACGCGTCCCGCAGCAGGCCGCGCATCCGCTCTTCCTGCCCCATCTCGATCATGTCGGTCATGAGCCGTTCGAGCAGCACGCCGAGCACCGCCGGAAGCTCCGCCATGCCCGCCAGGTCGGGCGCGTCCGGGCCCAGCCACCGTTCGGCAATCGCCGCAACGCGGTCGTGCAGCTGGCGCTGTTCCTCCTGCCCGAGCGCGAGCGACGGCAGCGGGCCGGCTTCGTCTTCCGTTGCATCGAGGTCGACAGTCAGCCCGCGCTCGATGACGAAGGGCGAGAGGTTCATGCCGGCCTCGGCCGCGCGCCTGCCGATCTCCTCCCTCTGCCAGTCCGTGCAGGAGAAGGACCGCACGATTTTCTTCGGCCCGCGCGGACGTCTCATCGTTTCTCTCCCGCCTCTCCCGGCGCGAACAGCCGGCAGAGCAGCGCCACCGCCTCGATGGCGGACATGTCCATGCCCGGCAGCGGCGCCAGCATGGTCCGGCTGCAGAGGTCGAGCCGCGCCACGCCGTCAACCATCTCCCGCTGCTCCTCCGCCGTCAGCACGAGAGGCTGTCCCGCGCGGGGCTTCGTATCGGGCTTCAGCGCGCAGGCCACCAGGAACGGCGAGACCTTCATGCCCGCGGCCTTCGCCCGCGCCTGGATGCGCGACCACTGCGCCGGCGTCGGATAGAGGCAGCGCGACTTCGCCTGCTTCATGACCCTGTCTCCCCCTGTCCCGCGCTCACGCCAGCTCCTCCTGCCGGGCAAGCCATGTCTCCACCTCGCCGGCGAGCGCCTCGCGCTCCTGCGAGACATGCGCGGCCGCCAGCCTCTCTTCCTCCAACCTGCCGAGCAGCAGCACCTCGCGCGCCACCCGCCGCCATACCGCAGCCGGCAGGCCGCCCGGCCCCCGGTCCGGCGCCGGGCCCGGGTCCTCCTCCGCCAGCCGGTGGACGATGAAGCGCGAGACCGGCATGCCCGCCTCCTTCGCCCGCGTCTTCAGCCGGAGCCACTCGCTGTTGGTCACCGTGATGGAGCGCTGGCGGCGCCGGTTCTCCGCTTCCCTCGTCATGGGTTTCGTCCTTTCCTGTCATGGGTTGTATTTTCATGACCGTGCCGCCGCCGGGGGAAAGCCATGGCCGACAGACCGCCCGAAACCGCCCTCGACCGCCTCAGGGCCGGGCTGACCCGCCGGGACGGCTCTCAACCCCCCGCCGACGATCCGGCTCACGAACCGTCTCCGGGCCCGTCGCAACCGGTCGCCGCCGCCCCGCTGGACGATCCGGCGCCTGCGACCGAGCCGGCAGGCCAGTCCGATCCAACGCCCCGGCTCCGCGAGGCGCCGCCGGTCCACACGGAAACCGTGGACGAAATGGTCCAGCGCTACGAGCTCTTCCGGACCCGCCGCAGGATCAACCTGACATGGACGGCGGCCGTCACGCTCATGGCCGCCGTCATCGCCGCTGCCGTATATCTCCCCGCCTTCCCCATGCAGGACGCCTGGTTCCGAAGCGTCTGGCCGTGGCGCGCCCATGTCTGGAACCGGTACGGCAGCTACGTCATCTGGTGCATCAACGAGGCGCGCACGGCCAAGGAGCCCGTGGTCTGTCAAATCCTTTTCGAGAGAGACGGCCCCGATTGTCCCCGGCCCGACACAGGAGACGTCACCGCCGCCTGGCTCTGCCCGCCCTGGGAGACCTGGCCGACCGACCCCGCGCCGCGCTGGAGCGCCGACGGTCCGCTGCAGTTGAGGCGGTGAGCCGCCTGCGGCCGCGCGGCGCTCTAAAACGCCCCAATTTGGCAAAGCAAGCATCCTGTATTTTTATCAAAAATACCCACTCTTGACAACAGATAATATTATCATTATTCATTCCGTGCATCGTCCATTCAGCTCTATACACAGCCCATACAGGCAGCTATGGTTCACATCGACTCGTCGTTCATACAATGCCCTTCCAGTTCCCCATATTCCATGAAATGGCTTCCTGCTCCATTGACTATTGCCTCACGGGAAAAATCGATCAGCGTCTTGACATGCCCATCAACCTCCTGTAATCATGCCAGAAATCGGGATAAGGACGGCGCTACCTCCAGACATGAAGCAATAAAGCAAATTTGTTGCTTTGTGCCACACCATGGAGGAAGAGGACCGAAAAGGGGACGGGACCGATGAAATTCGCACTGCGCTATTGCAATACCGGACGCTACACCGACCCGGCGGAGGCGGTGGCCCTGCTGCAGGCCGGCGAGGCGGCGGGGTTCGAATCCGCCTGGACCATCGAGCATACCGTGGTGCCGAAGGGATACCGGTCCTCCTACC
Organism: Alphaproteobacteria bacterium; assembly: GCA_026706245.1. Taxonomy (GTDB): domain Bacteria; phylum Pseudomonadota; class Alphaproteobacteria; order Bin95; family Bin95; genus Bin95. The sequence continues at coordinate 4,241 of JAPOZD010000452.1, read as the reverse complement.
CCTATGCGGCCGGCGGCAGGATGCCCGGCGACGAGGCGGAATTCGTCATGCCGGACCCGCTGATCTGGATGTCCTGGGCGGCGGCGCATACGCAGCGCATCCGGCTCGGCACCGCCATCCTGATCCTGCCGCAGCACAATCCCGTCGTCACCGCCAAGCAGGTCGCCACCTTGGACGCGATGTCGGGCGGGCGGATCGAGCTCGGCATCGGCGTCGGCTGGCTGCGCGAGGAGTTCGATGCGCTCGGCGTGCCCTTCGAGGACCGGGGCGCGCGCACGGACGACTATGTGCATGCCATGCGCGAGCTCTGGCGGTCTCCCGCGCCGACCTACAGGGGCCGCTTCGTCTCCTTCGAGAACGCCTTCATGCGCCCGAAACCGGCGAACGGCACCGTGCCGATCACGGTCGGCGGCCACTCGAAGGCCGCCGCCCGGCGGGCCGGCCGGCTCGGCGACGGCTTCTTTCCGGCGCGCGGCGCGCCCGAGGAGCTGTTCGACCTGGTGCGCGCGACGGCGCGCGAGCACGGGCGCGACCCGGATGCGATCACGCTTACCTGCTCGATCCCGGACGATCTGGACGAGCTGCCGCGGCTCGCCGCGATGGGCGTCGGGCGCGTCACCGTGCCGGTGACCGGGGTTGCGGGCCTCGCCATGCGGGTGGACGGACCGGAAGACGTGATGGCGTGGAAGGAGACCATCGAGCGCTACGCCGACCTGTAATGGCAGCGGTCTTCGATCGGAAACCAGGTGGGCGGCTGGAACGGCGACTCCCGCGACCCATGCAAGACGGTGCCCGACCGGCTGCGGAGCAGGGCGGCGCGTCGACCGGGCGACGGCGATACGGATCGCGGAGCCGGTCATATCGCCGTTTCGTGCGGTCGCAACAAGGAGACCGTCCCGGTCAATTCGAGGCGTTCGAGGGCGGCCAGATGGTCGCGCGCCGACCGGGGCGGATGGCGCAGAACCGCCCGGTGACCGCGAACGGCGGCGATTACCGCATCGGGGTCGATCTCGAACAGGCCGGCGATGAAGGCATCGGGGTGACACGCCGCAAGCGCATGGGGCGCCAGCCGGTCGGCCGGAAAGTCCCGCAGATTGCGGGTCACGATCATGTCCGCGCCGCCGTGTATGGCCGCCGCCAGAACATGGCGGTCTCCGGGGTCAGGCAGGTCGAGCCCGGCGGCGATGGATTCATGTCCCGTCACGACGGCATCGGGGAAATGGCCGTCCATGACGTCGCGGGTCCGGTCCAGCACGCCGGCGTCGATATCCGGACGGTCGGCCAGCAGGCTGCGCATCCATTCGGCATGGATGTCGGCGCTCCAGAGCGGCGCAAAGAGATAGCGGTCGGCAAGGCGCAGCAGCAGGTCGCGAAGACCGGCCGGATAGAGCACGTTGGCGTCCAGCAACGCCGTCGGGCCGGGCATGGACTATTGCAGGCCGAGCTTCTGGTCGCGTGCGGTCAACCCGTCGAGCGCCTCGCGGCGGCGACGCTCGGTCTCGCGGCGCCAGGCGAGAATGTCCTCGGCGCGGACGCGGCGGTGCGAGCCGACCTTCCGGCAGGGGATCCGCCCCGCGTCGAGAAGCTGGACCAGGTGCGTCCGCGACACCTGCAGAAACTCGGCCGCCTGGCGCGTCGTGAGTTCGGCGTGGAGCGGCGTCAGGGCGACGCCCTTGCCGTGCGCCATCCGGTCGAGAATATCCCGGAGCAGCCGCAGCGCCGGCGCCGGCAGGTCCACGGTCTCGTCGCCGAAGCGTGCCGGTACCGGCTGGGTTCCCTCCACCAGCGCTTCGAGTGCGCGGCCCGCCCTGCCGGCGACCGCCGCATCGCGTTCGCTGGGTATGCCGTACGCCGTTCCCGCCCCGATCCTCGTTGCCATGATGGCGCCTCCTTCGTCGGGACGAACATGGATTATGAACGCCGCAAGTGCAACAAGTAACGCAAACGCCATTCGGCCTCAATGCCGGGCGTTGCTCTCCGGACCGTCGTCCTCGGCGCGAAACAGTAGTTCGGCCCGTTAGGGAAAGTCTGCGCGGTCATGCATGCTCTCTTTCGAATACGCGGCGCCGCCGCCCGGACGGCAATATGTATCCAGGCGGGGGGCGGCGCGGGCCCGGCCAGGCCCGGACGGCGGCGATCAGGTATTCGACATTGCCTTCCGGGCCGCGCACCGGGCTTTCCTCCAGGCCCAGCACGGACCAGCCGTCCAGGCCTTCCAGCCAGGCGCGGACGGCCTCGCAGACCTCCCGGCGCACCTCCGGGTCGCGCACGACGCCGCCCTTGCCGACACGCGCCCGCCCGGCCTCGAATTGCGGCTTGACGAGCGCCACCAGATGCGCGCCCGGCCGGGTGAGCGCGAGCGGCGCGGGCAGCACCGTCCCGAGCGATATGAAGGAGGCGTCGCAGACGACGAGATCGACCGGGTCCGGCACCTCGGCCGCCGTCAGGTAGCGGGCATTGGTGCGCTCCAGCACGCGCACGCGGGCATCGTTGCGCAGCTTCCAGGCGAGCTGTCCGCGCCCGACATCGACGGCCCACACGCAGGCCGCGCCGTTCGCCAGCAGCACATCCGTGAAACCGCCCGTGGACGCTCCGATATCGAGGCATGTCCGGTCCCGGACGGGAATCGCGAAGGCGTCGAGGCCGTGCGCCAGCTTCAGCCCGCCGCGCGAGACCCAGGGATGCGCCCGCCCGCGCACCTCCAGCGGCGTGTCCGGGCCGATGGCATGGCCCGCCTTGTCGAGCCTTCGCGTGCCGGAATAGACCTTGCCCCCGAGGACAAGCGCCTGCGCCTGCGTCCGGTTTTCCGCGAGGCCGCGCGCGACCAGAATCCGGTCTAGGCGGTCCTTCACCCCACTGCCGCGACCGGCGCAGGGCCGAAGGCGGCAAACACCGTCCGGAAAATGGTGCCCGTGTCCAGCCCCGCCTGGGCCACCTGCGCTTCCGGCTTGTCATGGTCGATGAAGATGTCCGGCATGACCAGGGAGCGGACCTTCAGGCCGCCGTCCAGAAGGCCCCGGCCCGCCAGGAACTGGAGCACGAAGGCCCCGAAACCGCCGACCGAGCCTTCCTCGACCGTGAGCAGCAGTTCGTGGTTCTCCGCCAGCCGGCGCACAAGGTCCTCGTCGAGCGGCTTGGCGAAACGCGCATCGGCAACCGTGGTCGAAATTCCCTCGGTCTCCAGCCGTTCCGCCGCCGCCAGCGCATCGTGGAGCCGCGCGCCATAGGAGAGGATGGCCGCCCTCGAGCCTTCGCGCATAATCCGGCCCCTGCCGATTTCCAGCGCCTCGCCGCGTTCCGGCAGGGGCACCCCGACGCCCTCGCCGCGCGCATAGCGCAGCGCCGAGGGTCCCTCGTCGATGCCGACGGCCGTTGCGACCATATGCACGAGGTCGGCCTCGTCGGCGGCCGCCATCAGCACAAAATTGGGCAGGCAGCCGAGATAGGCGATATCGAAGGCGCCGCAATGGGTCGCGCCGTCGGCGCCGACATAGCCGGCCCTGTCGATGGCGAAGCGCACCGGCAGCGACTGAATCGCGACATCGTGGACGACCTGGTCGTAGCCGCGCTGCAGGAAGGTCGAATAGATCGCGGCGAACGGCTTCATGCCCTCGCAGGCGAGCCCGGCGGCGAAGGTCACCGCATGCTGCTCGGCGATGCCGACATCGAAGGCGCGGTCCGGGAAGCGCGCGCCGAACGCGTCCACGCCCGTGCCGGACGGCATGGCCGCGGTAATGGCGCAGACCGCCGGGTCGCGCTCCGCCTCGGCGATCAGGCTCTTCGCGAAAACCGAGGTGTAGGACGGCGCGGCGGGCTTCGACTTCGCCTGCACGCCGGTGTCGAGGTCGAACTTGGAAACGCCGTGATACTTGTCGCCGGAGGTCTCCGCCGGCTCGTAGCCCTTGCCCTTCTGCGTGACCGCATGGATCAGCACCGGCCCGCGCCCGTCCGTGTCGCGGACATTGCGCAGGATGGGCAGCAGATGGTCGAGATTGTGGCCGTCGATCGGGCCCACATAGTAGAAGCCCATCTCCTCGAACAGCGTGCCGCCGGTGACGAGGCCGCGCGCATATTCCTCCGCCCTGAGCGCCGCGATCTCGAACGGCTTGGGGAAGCGCCGCGCCACTTCCTTCGCAACCTGCCTGAGCGAACGGTAGGAGCGCGACGAAATCAGCCGGGCAAGATAGTTGCTCATCGCCCCGACATTGGGCGCGATCAACATGTCGTTGTCGTTCAGCACG
>JAPOZD010000252.1 GCA_026706245.1 Alphaproteobacteria bacterium | reverse complement strand
CGGCCCGAGTATCACGGTCGGCGGGCGAGATGCACATGGCCCACCAGACCGACGAATACTGCCCCGTGGCGCATATCGTGCAGGCGGCGAAAGCATATGGGGTCCTCGCGCGGCGCTGGCGCGGCTGCTGAGGGGGCTCATGCCAGCGGCGGCGGCCTGCGACCAGCGAAGAATGTCGCCCACCGTCGCCCCGACCCGCTTGACTCCGGACTGTTTGTTCTCTATATATCCTCTCTACCAAGAAAACATGCCGAGAGAGGCCATGACCTGACCGACCGGCGGCGGCTTGCGCCGCCCTTGCGAAGCACCGAATCCGAAGGCGTGAGGACCGCTGACCGGGGCCCCCGCCGACCCACAGGGGAGGTGCGGCCGGGCGGCGCGGTGTGGCGGCCGATTTCGGCCGAAAAGGGGCCGTTCGCAGCGGCCGGCGCTGGCGGAAAGCGGCGGCGGAGCCGGGAGGGGGAGACACGGCGATGGACGGACCCGTGGACGGATTGCCGGAGCGGCGGCCGGGCCGGGCGGTGGGCGAGGACCTGCGGGCGGTGGTGGTGGCGGCCGTGCTGCGCGAGGGCATGAGCATACGCGCGGCGGCGCGGCGGTTCGGCCTGCCGGGGAGCACTGTCGGCGTCTGGGTGCGGCGCTATCGCGAGCGCGGCCATGTGCGATCCGACAGGAAGGGCGGTAGCATCTCGGGGATCGAACCGGAGCGGGAGCGCATCCTGCGCATCCTGGAGGCGCGGCCGGGGCTTTCCATGTACAGGCTGCGCGACGCGCTCGCCGCCGAGGGCCTAGAGTTCCACGCAACGACGGTGCAGCGCTTCCTGAAACGCCACGGCCTCGACCGCGAAACCCGCCTCGCCCGGCGCCGCCAGCCGCGCAAGCGGTGGACGGAGCGGTAGCAGGCCGGGGGGAGGGCCTCGCGGATTGTGCCGACGGTTGCCGGGCTTCGCCCGCCGGCCTGGCGGCCGGCCCCCTCACCCATCCTCTCCCCGCAAGCGGGGAGAGGGGAAATTGCGGCCGGCGGCGGCTCTTTTCTCTTCTCCCCTCCCGCTGGGCGGGAGGGGTTGGGGGAGGGTTTCGCAGCTCGCCCGGGCCTTTGCCGGGATTCACAGGCGCTTCTTCTTCGGGGCGCGGCCAGCCGTCTTCCGGCTGCATGGCGGGCGATGTCCTCCAGCACGGCGTCGGTCTCCCTGAGCGCCTCCAGGTTCGAATAGCGCAGCATCGCCATGCCCCGATCCTCCAGAAAGGCCGTGCGCGCCTCGTCCCGGCACCTGTTCTCCGCCTCGTTGTGCTGGCCGCCGTCCAGTTCCACGGCGAGCCGGCATTCGGGGCAGTAGAAGTCCAGAATCCAGGGTCCGACGACATGCTGGCGGCGGAATTTGAGGCCGCCAAGCTGCTTGCCGCGCAGCCTTTGCCAGAGCGTGCGCTCCGCGTCGGTCCGCTCCCTGCGGAGGCGGCGGGCGCGGTCGCGCAAGATCGGGTCGGCCGGCATGGAGCGCGTTGTAGCGCGAAGGCGCGCCCCTGTCCTGTGCTGCCTGCCGGTGGCTGCTTCCTCTTCTCCCTCGCTTGCTTAGGGAAGGCCGGGAGAGGGGGCCGGCCGTTAGGCCGGCGGGCGAAGTCCGGCAAACGCCCAGGCAAGCCGAGAGAGCCCCCACCCGGCCTCCCCCGCAAGCGGGGGAGGGGAAGAAAGGAGCAGGCGAGGGAGAAGAGGAAGGAGCCGGCGGCGCTACTCCGCCATGATCTGCGTCTTGGCCTCCTGGAGCAGTTCCTCCATGCGGTTGCGCAGCCGCCGGGCGTCGGTCTCTATGCCCTGCGCCCTGAGGTCGGCCAGCACCTTCTCCAGCACGTCCTCGTCGCCCGGACGGTCGAAATCCGACTGGACCACGCTGCGGGCGTAGGCCTGCAGGTCCTCGCCGTCGAGCCCCCATTGCGCGCCCGCCCACTCGCCGAACAGCCGGTTGCGCCGGGCCTGCACCTTGAAGCGCAGCTCCTCGTCGTGGCTGTATTTGGTCTCGAACTGCTTTTCGCGGTCTGCGAAGGTCGCCATGCGCGTCGTCCCCTTAGCTAGCTTGGTCGGGCGGGTTGCGGGCGATATATATCCGGTCCCGCTCCGGATTTGCATAGCCTCCATGTGCACTGTCGTCCTGCTGCGCAGGCCCGGCCATGCCTGGCCCGCGATCATCGCCGCCAATCGCGACGAAGCGGTGGACCGCCCCTGGCGGCCGCCGGCCCGCCATTGGCCCGACCGGCCGGGCGTGCTCGCCGGCCTCGACGAGGAGGCGGGCGGAAGCTGGATGGGGCTGAACGAGGCGGGCGTCGCGGCGGCCATCCTCAACCGGCGCGGCTCGCTCGGGCCGGAAGCGGGCAAGCGCACGCGCGGCGCGCTGGTGCTGGAGGCGCTCGACCACGGCACGGCGGAAGACGCGGCGGCGGCCGTGGCGGAGGTGGACGGGTGCGCCTATCGCAGCTTCAACATGCTGGTGGCGGACCGCGAGCACGCTTTCTGGATCCGCCATGCGGGCGGGCGCGGCGTATCGGCGCATGTCCTCGGGCCGGGCCTGTCCATGCTGACCGCCTCGGACCTGAACGATCGTGCCGCGTCCGAGCGCATCGATTTCTACCTGCCCCGGTTCGAGGCCGCCCGGCCTCCGGACCCGGATGCGCCGGACGGCTGGGCCGAGTGGGAAAGCCTGCTCCTGTCGGAGGAAACCGCGCCCGGCGTGTCCGACCCCAACGGCACCATGCATGTGCGCACCGGCTGGGGCTTCGCCACCGTGTCGCGCGCCCTGCTCGCCCTGCCGGCCGGCGCCGGCGCCCGGCCCGTCTGGCGTTTCGCCCGCTCATGGCCCGAAACCGGCGGTTACACAGAGCTTCATTGAGAAGAAGCGCCGGGATTGCTATATCGGATTCGGCGGCCCGCGGGTCCGGCGCTTTGCCGGTCCTCCGTCGGGCGGCATTCGGTGGACACCCATGGCAAGACGCAAACGCATCTACGAGGGCAAGGCCAAGGTTCTCTACGAAGGCCCCGAGCCCGGAACGCTCGTCCAGTATTTCAAGGACGACGCAACCGCCTTCAACAACCGCAAGAAAGCCACGATCTCCGGCAAGGGGGTGCTGAACAACCGGATTTCCGAATATCTGATGGTCCGGCTGCAGGAGATGGGCATTCCGACCCATTTCGTGCGCCGGCTGAACATGCGCGAGCAGCTGATCCGCGAGGTCGAGATCATTCCGGTCGAGGTGGTGGTGCGGAACATCGCCGCCGGCTCGCTGGCGTCGCGCTTCAAGATCGAGGAAGGCACGCCGCTGCCCCGGTCCATCGTCGAGTATTATTACAAGAACGACGAGCTCGACGACCCGATGGTGACGGAAGAGCACATCACCGCCTTCGGCTGGGCCTCGCCGCAGGACCTCGACGACATCTTCAACCTCGCGCTCAGGGTGAACGACTATCTGAGCGGGCTGTTCCTCGGCGCCGGCCTCCGCCTGATCGATTTCAAGGTGGAATTCGGGCGCCTCTACACCCATGAGGACGTGCGCATCGTGCTGGCCGACGAGATCAGCCCCGACAGCTGCCGCCTCTGGGACCTGCAGACCAACGAGGTGCTGGACAAGGACCGGTTCCGCCGCGACATGGGCGATGTCGCGGAGGCCTACCGGGAGGTGGCGCGGCGTCTCGGCATCCTCCAGGAAAACAATGTAGAGCCCCTGCCGAAGGCGAGCGCGTGAAGGCGCGGGTGCTGGTCATGCCCCGCGCCGGCGTGCTCGACCCGCAGGGCAAGGCGGTCGCGCAGGCGCTGGCGGGGCTCGGCTTCGAGGGCGTGGCGGCGGCCCGCCAGGGCAAGGTGATCGAGCTGGAGCTCGCGGAATCCGACCCGGCCGCCGCCGAAGCCGCGCTTGCGGCCATGTGCGAGCGCCTGCTCGCCAACCCGGTCATCGAGGACTACACGATCGAGATCGCATGAAGGCGGTCGTCGTCGTCTTTCCGGGGTCGAACTGCGACCGCGACGCGAAGGTGGCGCTCGAGGCGGCGACCGGCCGCCCGGCCCGGATGGTCTGGCACGGCGACCCGGAACTGCCGCCGGCGGACCTCGTGGTGCTGCCGGGGGGCTTCTCCTACGGCGACTATCTCCGGCCGGGCGCCATGGCCGCGCGCGCGCCGGTCCTGCAGGCCGTCGTCCGGGCCGCGAAACGGGGCGTGCGGGTGCTCGGCATCTGCAACGGCTTCCAGGTGCTGACCGAATGCGGCCTCTTGCCGGGCGCGCTCCTGCGCAATGCGGGGCTCCGCTTCGTCTGCCGGCCGGTGACGCTCCGTGTGGAGACGGCGGACAGCGCGTTCACCCGCGGCTACAGGCCGGGCGACGCGCTCAGGATGCCGGTCGCGCATCATGACGGCAACTATTTCGCCGACGCCGGGACGCTGGAGCGCCTCGCCGGCGAGGACCGCATCGCCTTCCGCTATCTCGACAACCCCAACGGCTCCGCCCGGGACATTGCCGGCATCCTGAACGAGGGCCGCAATGTGCTCGGCATGATGCCGCATCCGGAGCGCGCCGCCGAGGCGCTGCTCGGCGGCACGGACGGCCGCGCCCTGTTCGAATCGCTCGCCGCATGAGCGCGGCCGGGGAAGACCTTGGCGGCCTCGCGCCGGACGAATATGCGCGCGTGCTGGAAATCCTCGGCCGCCGGCCCAACGAGGTGGAGCTCGGCATCTTCGCCGCGATGTGGAGCGAGCACTGCTCCTACAAGTCCTCGAAGAAGTGGCTGAGGACGCTGCCGACCGAAGGGCCCCTTGTGCTCCAGGGGCCGGGGGAAAACGCCGGCGCCGTCGATATCGGCGGCGGGCTGGCGGCGGTGTTCAAGATGGAGAGCCACAACCACCCCTCCTTCATCGAGCCCTATCAGGGCGCGGCGACGGGCGTCGGCGGCATATTGCGCGACGTGTTCACCATGGGCGCGCGGCCGGTCGCGATCCTGAATGCGCTGCGCTTCGGCGCGCCCGATCACGAAGCGACGCGGCGGCTTACGGCCGGGGTGGTCGCCGGCATCGGCGGCTACGGCAACTGCGTCGGCGTGCCGACCGTCGGCGGCGAATGCGCCTTCCACCCCGCCTATAACGGCAACATCCTGGTCAACGCCATGGCGGTCGGCATCGCCCCGGCGGACCGGCTGTTCCGCTCGGCGGCCGCGGGCGTCGGCAATGCCGTCGTCTATGTCGGCTCGCGGACCGGGCGCGACGGCATACACGGGGCCACCATGGCGTCGGCCGCCTTCGACGACGAAGCCGAACAGCAGCGTCCGACCGTGCAGGTGGGCGATCCGTTCACCGGCAAGCTGCTGATCGAGGCCTGCCTCGAGCTCATGGCGACGGACGCCATAGTCGCGATCCAGGACATGGGCGCGGCCGGGCTCACTTCCTCGGCCTTCGAGATGGCGTCCAGGGGCGGCCTCGGCGTGGAACTGGACCTCGACTGCGTGCCGCAGCGCGAGGAGGGCATGTCGGCCTATGAGATCATGCTCTCGGAGAGCCAGGAGCGGATGCTGATGGTGCTCCGCCCGGGCGGCGAGGAGACGGCGGAGGCGGTGTTCCGGAAATGGGGGCTGGAGTTCGCCGTCATCGGCCGGCTGACCGACACGGGCCGCATAGCGCTCTCGCAGCACGGGCGGCCCGCCGCCGACCTGCCAATCCGGCCGCTGGCGGACGGCGCGCCGGAATACGACCGGCCGTGGACGCCGACGCCGCCCGCGCCGGCGGTTCCGGCGTTCCGCCGCAATGCCGATCCGATGGCGGCGCTCCGGACCGTCCTCGGCGGCCCGGCAGGCGCCTCCCGGCGCTGGATCTGGGAGCAGTACGACCACACGGTGATGGGCGACACGGTCGGCGGCCCCGGCGGCGATGCGGCGGTGGTCCGCATTCACGGCACCGGACGCGGGCTCGCGCTCACCAGCGACTGCACGCCGCGCTATTGCCTGGCCGACCCGGTCGAGGGGGGGCGGCAGGCGGTCGCCGAGGCGTGGCGCAACCTGACCGCGGTCGGCGCCCGGCCGCTCGCGATCACCGACAACCTGAATTTCGGGGACCCGGAACGCGCGCATGTCATGGGGCAGTTCGTCGGCTGCGTGCAGGGCATGGGCGAGGCCTGCCGCGCGCTCGGCGTCCCGGTCGTCTCCGGCAACGTCTCGCTCTACAACGAGACCAACGGCCGCGCTGTGCTGCCGACGCCGGTGGTGGGCGCCGTCGGGCTGCTGGAAGACCTCTCCCGCCGGACCGGCATGGCGCTGCCGGGGCCGGGCTTCGCGCTTGTGCTGGTCGGCGAGACGAAGGGCCATCTCGGCCGCTCGCTCTGGCTGGAGGCGGTCGAGGGGCGCGAGGAGGGCCCGCCGCCGCCGGTCGACCTCGCCGCCGAGCGGTGCAACGGGGACTTTGTGCGCGCCGAAATCCGCGCCGGGCGGGTCGCCGCCTGCCACGACCTCTCCGACGGCGGGCTTCTGGTCGCCGCGGCCGAAATGGCGCTGGCCGGCGGCGTCGGGGTCACGCTGCGCCCGCCGCTCGACGATGCGCTTGCGGGCCTGTTCGGGGAGGACCAGGCGCGTTATCTGCTGGCGGTCGAGGACCCCGAAGGGCTGCTGGAACGCGCGGCCGCAGCGGGCGTTCCGGCGCTCGGGATCGGCGGGACGGGGGGCAGCGCATTGACAGTCGAGGGGCACTCCTCCATATCGCTCGACGAACTCGGCGATCTGCACGAGGCTTGGATGCCCGGCTGGATCGCCGGCGGCTGAGGGGACGCGACGAATGCCCATGCAGGCGGAAGAAATCGAACGCCTGATCCGCGAGGCGCTGCCCGACGCGGAGGTCGCGATCGAGGACCTCGCGGGCGATGGCGACCACTATGCCGCCCGCGTCGTTTCGGAGGCCTTTCGCGGCAAGTCGCGCGTGCAGCAGCACCAGATCGTTTACAGGGCCCTGCAGGGCCGGATGGGGGGCGAGCTGCATGCGCTCGCGCTGCGCACCGCCGCCCCCGAAACCGCTTGAAAACCGGGAGAAGGCGCATGAGCGAAGCAATGACCAGCATCCAGGAAACCGTGAGCGGGAACGATGTCGTGCTGTTCATGAAGGGCACGCCCGTTTTCCCGCAATGCGGCTTCTCCTCGGCGGTGGCCGGCGTGCTGAACCATATGGGCGTGAAATACCATTCGGTGAACGTGCTGGAGGACATGGAAGTCCGCCAGGGCATCAAGGAGTTCACCGGCTGGCCGACCATCCCGCAGCTCTATGTGAAGGGCGAGTTCGTCGGCGGCTGCGATATCGTGCGCGAAATGTGGGATGCCGGCGAGCTTCAGGGCTATCTGAACGAGCGCGGCGTCGAAACCCCCGGCATGGCGGCCTGACGCCGGGGCTACGCCTTCCCCGCCAGGACGGCGGAGACCGCAGCGCGGGCCGCGGCCGGGTAGCCGTTTGCGGTGACGGTCAGGTCGTCGCGCAGGATCTTGTGGAACGACGGCAGCTTGTGGAACGGCACTGTGGGCAGGACATGGTGCTCCACGTGGTAGGGCATGTTCCACGCGAAGAAGCGCACCAGCGGATTGGTGAAGGTCGTGCGCGTGTTGCGCAGCATCTCGGGCACATGCGGGCAGCCGGTATGCTCGGCGAGCAGGTAGAGGCGCATGAAGGGCTGTCCCAGCATGACGGGCAGCAGCCATAGCCACAGCAGGACCGTCGCGCCGAGCAAGGCCGAGAGCGCCGCTGCGCCCGCATAGAGGAGGAGGAACCACCGGGCTTCGCGCGCCACTGCGCTGCGCGCCGAAGCCGGCACGAAAGCGTCGCGGTTCCGGCCTGCCGCATTGACGAGGAGCATCCGCGCCTGCCGGGTCAAGTAAGCGCCGCCCGCGATATGCCAGGCGAGGCCCCGTTTCGACCGGGACAAGGGCCGCGCCAGTTCCGGGTCGCGCTCCGGGTCGTGCGTGTGGCGGTGATGCGCCAGGTGGAAATGGCGGAACCACGCCGGCGGCAGGAACAGGACGAACCCGACTCCGCAGGCGGCGGCAGTGTTGAGCCAACTGCTGCGGAACGGCGTCCTGTGCACGGCCTCGTGCAGCAGGCAGAACAGGAAGGCCAGCAGGATGCCGTGCGGCAGCAGCAGAAGCGGCCAGCCGGGCGCTTCCAGCGCGATCGGCGCTCCGGTGAGCCCCAGCGCCGCCAGATGGCCCGCCAGCCGGACCAGCCCCTTGCGGTCGGACCGTTGCAGGAGCTTCAGCCGTTCGCCGCCGTCCATGCGGGCGAGAATCGTGCGGCGGTCCGGAAGCCGGTGCGGCGGCCGCGAAGGCTCCCGGGGCTGCATCGCTACCGGGAGTAGAACTCCACGACCAGATGCGGCTCCATCTGCACCGCAAAGGGCACATCGGCCAGGCCGGGGCCACGCTGGAAGGAGCCCTTCAGCTCGTTGAAATCGACGGAAAGATAGTCCGGCACGTCGCGTTCTGGCGACTCGATGGCCTCCAGCACCAGCGCCATGGTGCGGGACTTCTGCTTCACCTCGATCACGTCGCCGTCGCGCACCCGGTAGGAGGGGATGTTGACCCGCCGCCCGTTCACCCGGACATGGCCGTGGTTCACGAACTGGCGCGCGGCGAAGATCGTCGGCACGAACTTCATGCGATAGACCACGGCGTCCAGTCGGCGCTCCAGCAGCTCGATCAGGTTCTCGCCCGTGTCGCCCCGCCGGCGCACGGCCTCGTGGTAGAGGCGGCGGAACTGCTTTTCGGAAATGTCGCCGTAATGCCCCTTGAGCTGCTGCTTGGCGCGCAGCTGGAGGCCGAAATCGGTGGGCTTGCGCCGGCGCTGGCCGTGCTGGCCCGGCCCGTATTCCCGGCGGTTTTGGGGACTCTTGGGCCGTCCCCAGAGATTGACGCCGAGGCGCCGGTCGATCTTGTGTTTCGCGTTTTCGCGTTTTGCCATGGTCTCTCGTTGTCCGCTTTGCGCGTTTGTTGTTGTCCCGATAGGTCCGGGCGCAAACGCCTGGACGGGGCGGAGCCGCCCGCGTTCTCGGGAATGGCCGGGGTTATAGCGGTGCGGCAGCCATTGTCAAACGCAGGACGCAGCCCGCGCGCCATGTTCACGCCGGCGGCTTGCCTCCGGGCCATACCGGGCTCTGGGCCAGGTCCGGCCAGGCGATGGGCGCGCGGCAGCCTTCCGCCGCGGCGGAAGGCTCGAGCGCCGCGTCCCACTCGCCCGCGACATAGCGGTGCCCGGTCCAGGCGCCGCCCTCGCGCGAGCAGAGCCACAGTACCGGCGGCACCATCGCCGAGGGCCGCACCATCAAGGCGCGGTCGATGCCCGATTCCTCGGGCACCATCGGCGTGTCGGTCGGGCCGCCGGGAACCACGACATTCACCGTCACCCCCCGGTCCGCGAATTCCGCGGCATGGCCGGCGGACATGGCCTCGAGCCCGGATTTGGCGGGGCCGTAGGGGTGGAACCGCCCGCGCAGCATGGTGAAGAAACTGGTGGTGACATTGACGATGCGCCCCCAGCCCCGGTCGAGCATGCCCCCGACCGCTGCGCGCGTCATGTACCACGCCCCGGAGAGGTTCACCGCGATCATCCGGTCCCAGACCTCCGGGTCTATTTCGTGGATTTCGACCAGATTCGTCATGTGGTCCGCCCGGATGACGCCCATGCCCATCGCGCCGTTGTTCACGAGGATGTCCGGCGGGCCGAGGCGTTCCCGCACCTGCCCGACCGCCGCCTCGCACGCGGCGTAGCTCGAAATGTCCACGCGCGCGGTCATCAGCCGGCCGTCAGCGGCATCTGCCTCAAGCGCGCCGAGCCGCTCCCCGTCGATGTCGAGCGCGGCCACCTTCGCCCCCGCCCCCAGCAGGCCGGACACGAATTCCCGCCCGATCCCCCCGGCCGCTCCCGTAACCACAGCAACCCGGCCCTCAAGCTCCCCGCTCATCTGCAATCCTCCGATCCGGCGCGCGGCCCGAACTCTTCCTCGATCAAGGCAAGGATACGCCGGTTCCCGGCCGCGGAGAACGCGCTGGAATCGAAAGCCGTCATACGATCCCGGGTGGCGCGGCGAGAGCGGCAACTGACGCCGCCGGCGCGCTGTTCCGAGGATGTCGTCCGGTCCAGGTCGGGCCCTGCCGGTTCGTTTGTGGCTGCCGGACTGGCGCGCCTGCCTCCGGTTGCGCGGCGGGGCGGCGCGGGCGCATGCTGCGCGGCCATGAACGAGACACAGGAATTCCTGCCCGGCCCGGACCGGCCGCTGCCCGCGTCCGCCGAGGTCGTCGTCATCGGCGGCGGCGTGGTGGGCGTGACGGCCGCGCTCATCCTGGCGGAATGGGGCGTGCCGGTGCTGCTCTGCGAGAAAGGCCGGATCGCGGGCGAGCAGTCGTCCCGCAATTGGGGCTGGATCCGCATCCAGGGGCGCGACCTGCGCGAGATTCCGCTGATGCTGGAATCGCAGGCGCTCTGGCGGCGCTTCGGGGCGCGGAGCCCGGTCGATTTCGGCCTTCGCCAGCAGGGCATCGCCTATGTGGCCGAGGACGGGGCGGAGCTTGCCGAGCGCGAAGCGTGGCTCGCCTCGGCGCGGCCGTTCCAGCTGGGGTCGCGGATACTCTCCCCGGCCGAGACCGACGAGCTGATCGGCCAGGACGGGCGGCGGTTCGCGGGGGCCCTGGTCACGCCGAGCGACATGCATGCCGAACCGGCGCTCGCGGTCCCGGCGCTGGCGCGCCTGGCCTCGGACGCGGGCGCCGCCATTTTCGAGCAAACGGCCGTGCGGACCCTGGAAGCGGCGGGGGGACGAATCGCCGGCGTCGTCACCGAGCACGGGACCGTCGCCTGCCGGGCCGTCATTCTGGCGGGCGGCGTGTGGTGCCGGCCGTTCCTGGAGAACACGGGCCGCCCGCTTCCACAGCTTGCCGTGCGCTCGCAGGCCTTGCGGACGGCCCCCGCGCCGGCGATCGCGCCCGGCCCCGTCGGCATGCGGACCGCATCGGTGCGCCCGCGTCTGGACGGCGGCTACAC
>JAPOZD010000279.1 GCA_026706245.1 Alphaproteobacteria bacterium | reverse complement strand
GGCTCCGGACGACTCTACCCCGGAACCCGCCCAAGCCGCAGGGAGACAAGCCCGGCGCACCGTGGCAAGATAGCGCGATGGCAACCCAGACGATCCCCCTTTTCGACCTCGGGCGCTTCGAGAGCCCGGACCCGGCGGAGGCCGCCTCGGCCGCGCGGGACCTCGACCGGATATGCCGCGAGATCGGTTTCGTCGTGGTCCGGAACCACGGCGTGCCGGAAGCGGTCCAGACCGCGCTCTACGAGGCCGCGCAGACCTTTTTCGACCTGCCGCTCGACGCGAAGATGACGGTGCGCCGGCCGCAGCACGACCAGAACCGCGGCTACATCCCCTATGGCGAGGAAACGCTGGCCCGGATGCATGGCGGCGACACGCCGCCCGACTTCAAGGAGGTGTTCGCCATCGGCCCGTTCGGGCGCCCCGAAGACCGCTACCATTCGCAGGAGCGTTCCTATCCGAATTTCGCGCCCCATCTCTGGCCCGCCCGGCCGCCGGCGCTGGAACCTGCCATGAAGGCCTATTTCCTGGCGCTCGAAGACCTATCGACCAGGCTCGCGCGCTATTTCGCGCTGGCGCTCGGCCTTCCCGCCGGCTGGTTCCTGGACAAGCTCGACCGCCATGCGAGCCAGCTCCGCCTGCTGCACTACCCGGCGCCGAACCGCGAACTCGAACCGGGCCAGCTGCGCTGCGGCGTCCATACCGACCTCGGCATGATGACGATCCTGCGCAACGAAGCGGCAGCCGGCGGCCTGCAGGTGCGCCCGCGCGCCAGCGACTGGATCGATGCGCCGGCCATCGACAACACCTTCATCGTCAATATCGGCGACCTGCTGATGCGCTGGACCAACGACCGCTGGGTCTCGACGCCGCACCGGGTCGCGGTGCCCGAGGCGGAGGCGCGGGCCCGCTCCCGCCGGCTCTCCATCGGCTATTTCACGCGGCCGAACTATGACGCGCGGATCGCCTGCATCGGAACCTGCGTGGACGCCCGGCACCCGCCGCTCTACGCGCCCACCACGGTGAAGATCTACAACGACGCCCGCTTCGCCCGCGGCGCCGGCCCCCAACGCAGCGAACCCGCGCAGGCGGCCGGCGTATAGACAGTCGAACGGCTCCCGGACGCAGCGCGTCGGTCCTACCTGTCGTCTGGCGCCCGGCTATCGATCGTCTCAGCGGCCAGTTCGGACAAGTATTCCCGCAGTTCCTCCGCCGTGTCGAAAACGCGGTAGCGCCCGGCGGCGATGTCTGCAATGCCGGCCTCGGCAGCCTCGCGCAGGGCCTGCAACCGGACCTCGTCTTCGGCTTCCCGCCGCTCGACCATCCTCAATCCTTCCCGCATGACCTCGTTGGCATTCCGGTAGCCACCGAATGCGACACGTTATACCAGCGGCCTCAACTTCGGACTCATATCGTCGCCCCGGACCCCGATCCGGGGCCCATCTCCGGACCTCTCGACCTGCCTCGGCGGCGCAAACGGAGTGTTGCCGGGAGCGTTCGCCCCGTAACAGCCGGCTGTGCGCGCCTCTCCGTTCAGGGATGGGCCCCGGATCGGGTCCGGGGCGACCCCCGCTTTCGCGAGGGCAGGCGGTGGGTGCCCCCATCGGCATCGGTTCCGGTCCACGACCGCTGGTATTACCGGCCAAGCCATCGCGCATCTGCCGTTCAGCAGTTGTCGGTCAGCTTCCCGGCGCCGGCGCCTGCAATGCGGGACCGGCCTGTCGAAGGCACCAGGCACCTGCTGAAGTAATCGTACACCGTCAACTGGGCCGCGCCGTCCATGACGACGCCGCGCTCCGCCGCGCCGGACCTGCTGTCGGCGGGCCGTATCGTCCTTGTGTGCGACGAAGGCGGCGACTCACCTCCAGCGCCGTTCAGGACAATTTCGACCCTTGCAGGATCGGGCGCTGCAATTGCGGCGGCGTTCAGACCGGTCAAGGTGGCGGTGCCGTGGCTCAGTTCGACGACGATCCGTCCGGCGTTGGGGGACCGCCAGGAGACTGCAATCCGGGATGCGCAGATGCCGGCCGAGGCCACGGCGGCCGCGATCAGCAGCGGCTGGTCGGTGGCGTCCAGCGCCAGACGGCATTCTTCGCCATGCGCCGCTTCCACGAGCAGCCGGTCGGCGACTACCGGCCCCGCATAGATGGCGGACAGGATACGACCGTCGCCGCTCTCGACGGAAATGACAGTTTCCGCCCGGCGGAGCGTCAGCGCGATGCCGCTGCCGCCGTCGGCGAGGCCGCGAAGCGCCGGCACGGCCGCTGCCGCCGGATCGAGCCCCAGAAATGCCACCCACTTCGACGTCTCGGCAAACTCCTCGCCGAGTCCGAACGGGGCGCCTGCGCCGACGGCCGCGCGGGTGAAGTAGAAGCCGATTTCGTTCAGCGACATGGGCGTCGCCGCGGCGCTCACGGCCCTGCCTCCACAGAAAGCGCCGCAGGCCGGGTCGCAAACGCCCACTCCTCCCCGTTTCCGCCGGCGACCTCATCCGGCAGGGGCGCGCCCTGATACATGTTCACGCGCGTCCACAGATCGGACTTCGGATCGAATTTGGAGACGCCGAAGAAAGCCAGCTTGAAGCGCAGGATATCGAGAGGACGCCGGTCGGCCGCTATCAGGTTGTCGCGGATTTCGCCATAGGGGCACAGGGGGGCCGTCTGCACCCGCCACACGGTATTGCGGTATTCCGGCGCCTCCGCGAGGAAGTCGGCTGCCGTTTGCGAGTCGTCGTAGTCGAGCAGGCGCGCGTTCAGCCGGCTTATGTCCCGGGCGACCGCGATCGGCATTTCGAACTCCGCGCCGGGCTCGGTGCGGCGATTGCCGACGCGGGGCTCCAGCTTTTCCTCGGAATAGTACCAGAAGCGCTCCGCCGCCTCCGGCCGCGTGTAGTCCTCCGCCAGGGCCCAGGCATAGTGCGCGCCGATCAGACGGCGGAGTTCGCCGAGCCGCATTTCCGGCCTCAGCCGGGAGGGCACCGGGGCGCTCATCTTCTCGCCGAGCTCGTCCACGACCGGGCCATGCCCTTCCAACAGCAGCGACACGGTGAATTCCTGCCCCTCAAGCGAGAAATTCGACTCCGCAAAGCGGTACAGGGAGTCCCAGGGATAACGACCGGCGAGCCCGGCCGGGCACCAGCCCGCCAGTGCGTCGAGATCGGCCCGCAAGCGTCGGATACGCGCGGCCTGCGGCTCGTCCTCCACGCTCCACTCGCCGACATAACGCCGGGCGCGGCCCAGGAGAGCCATGAACCCGGCGGTTTCTCCGGCGCCCGCGGACGGCAGGGCGCGCACCCGCGCCAGTGCGGTCTCCCGCGCCAGGACCCAATTGTTGACGAGGACCGGATAGCGGATGAGGAAAGGAGCCATCCCGAGCCCCGTGGCGTTGCCGATGCCGAGGTAGCGGGCATGGTCCGGGGCCAGCGCCGCGCTTCCTGCGCCGCCCCGGCATCGCGCCACATGGTTGACGAGGTCGATGCTCATCCACCGGATCAGATAGACCGTGAGCAATTCGGCCTGGAACGGACCGCGCATCTCCGGCCGGTCCGCAATCTTCTCCCGGTCGGCGCAGCCGAACTTGCCGCTGCCGTAAACGGCCGTGGTGCGCATGAGATATCCGGTTTCCGCCAAGCGGCCGGCGTCGGGCTGCCTGCCGGCGGCCAGGCTTTCGACCGCATGCCCGAACAGCCGCATGCTCTTGTTCGCCCGCGCCAGCACCAGTTCGCTGGTCCTGAACCGTCCGGCTTCCTGTTTCGGGGTGTTCTCGCGCAGGCGTTCGATATCCGAGGCGTCCGGCACGCCGTCGAAGAGCGAGAAGGTCGCGTCCCAGGCCTCCGCAATGACCCGGTCGGTGCGCTCCGCCGCGCCGATTCCGTGGGTAAACGCGACCAGGGAATAGGTCCGCGCCGGGGCGTGCGCGGCATAGACGGCGGTTCCCAGCCCGTCGGCGTCGAGCTCGAAGCACAGGCGTTCCAGCCGCCACCCTTCCCTGCGTATCCGGCGGATCAGCTGGCGCATGAAGCTCAGCCTCGTCTGGAAGGACGCACCCATCCGTTCCAGCCGCATGACGCGGTCCGGAGGGCGAAGCGGGACGCCGGGCCGCTCTTCGGGCCGTCGTTTCATCCCTGGTTGCCGTCCCGAACGCACTCTTGCAGAAGCCCCGGCTACGGCAGCGTCACGAGGCCGCCGGAGGTCACATAGGTCTGGCCGGTGATGAAGCTGGCGGCGTCGCTCAGCAGGAAGCAGGTCAGTTCCGCGACATCCTCCGGTGTGCCGGTGCGCCCGGCCGGCGTCTCGCCGACGATGCGCGCGCGCATCTCGTCGCTCATGTCCTTCGTCATGTCCGTGTCGATCAGACCGGGCGCCACGCAATTCACCCTTATGTCCGGGCCGAAGGCCACGGCGCAGTTGCGCGCGAAGCCGATCACCGCCGATTTCGAGGTGCCGTAGGCGAGCAGCCGGTCGCGGCGAATGCGGCTTGGCGCGAGGCCCTGGATCGAGGAGATGCAGACGATGCGCCCGTCCTTTCGCGCCAGCATCGCCTCCTTCGCCCGCCAGACGCAGTGGAAGGCGCCGTCGATATTGACCGCGAGGATGCGCCGCCAGAGCTCCAGCGGCATGTTCACATCGTCCTGGAAGGACGCCGCGCCGGCATTGGTCACCAGCAGGTCCACCGGTCCGCGCGCGGCCTCGACGGCATCGAACATGGCGGAGGTATCCTCCCAAGACGCGACATCGGCCTGGAAGACAACGCCCTCCCCGCCTGCGGCCCCCATCAGGTCCAGCGTTTCGGCGGCGGCTTCGGCGCTCTCCGCATAGTTGACCGCGACCCAGGCGCCTTCCCGCGCAAGCTGGATGCAGATCGCCCGGCCGATACCGCGCGAGCCGCCCGTCACCAGCGCCGTCCGCCCCGCAAACCTTCCCTCGCCCATGCGCCTCCCCTCAGTCCGCTGCGCTGCGCCGGGCCGCCAGCGATGCGGTCAGCAAGCACAGGATCTCGAACAGGATGTTGGCGCCGGCGAGCGCGGTGATGCCGGCGGAGTCGAAGGGCGGCGAAACTTCGACGAGATCGCCCGCAACGAAGTCTATGCCCGCCAGCCGGCGCAGCAGCACCAGCGCCTCGGCGGTGCTGAAGCCGCCGATCTCCGGCGTGCCGGTGCCGGGCGCGAAGGCGGGGTCCAGGCAGTCTATGTCGAAGGAAAGATAGGTCGGCCCGTCGCCGACGACCTCGTGGGCGATGGCGGCCGCGCCCTTCGGGCCGATCTCATAGACCTCCTCCATCGGCACGACGCGCATGCCCGCGTCATAGCTGAACTTCCACCTGTCGGGATCGAAGAGCGCGCCGCGAATGCCGATCTGCACCGTCCGCTTCGGGTCCAGAAGCCCCTCCTCCACCGCGCGGCTGAACGGCGCGCCGTGATGGAAGCGCGAGCCCTTGTCGTCGTCGGCCGTGTCGCAATGGGCGTCGATATGGACCATGCCGACGGGCGGCCCGCCGGAGAACAGCGCGCGCATGATCGGCAGGCTGATCGAATGGTCGCCGCCGACGGAGAGCGGCACGGCGCCCGCCGCGCGCACCTTCTCAAACCCCGCCTGTATGTCGGCATGGGCATCCTCCAGCCGATAGACCCGCTCCGTCCAGACATCCCCGCCGTCCACGATTCGCGCGGCATCGAAGGGCGCCGCGCCGGTCGCCTGGTTGACCTTGCGGACCATGCTCGACAGGTCGCGGACCGCGCGCGGCCCGTGGCGGGCGCCCGGCCGGTTGCTCACCCCGCCGTCGAAGGGCACGCCGAGCACGGCGATGTCGGCCCCGCTCACATCCTCCGCATAGGGCAGGCGCATGAAGGTCGGCAGGCCGAGATAGCGCGGCCGGGTCTGGGGATCGCTTGTCACGGGGCCGGGTCTCCGTTCTCAGGGATGGAACGGGTATATGTAGCGGATTCCGGCAATGAAGGGAGATGCAGGATGACCGGGACGGAGAACGCCGCCGGTGAAACGCGGGGCGGAGCGGCAAGACGGCCGCTCGAGGGGGTGCGCATCATCGATTTCACCCAGGTGCTTGCCGGCCCCTACTGCACGCAGCAGCTCGCGCTGCTCGGTGCCGATGTGGTGAAGGTGGAGAACCGCGTCGGCGGCGACCAGGGCCGCGGCCTCGGCCCCGCCACGGACCCCCGCCTTCTGGACCATGCCATGTCCACCCTGTTCCTGTCCGTCAACGCGGGCAAGCGGTCCGTCACCCTCGACCTCAAGCATTCCCGCGCCGGCGAGGTCGTGCGCCGGCTGGCGGCGTCCGCCGATGTCCTCGTCCAGAACTTCAAGGCCGGCACGATGGACCGCATGGGCCTCGGCTACGAGGCGCTGAAGCAGGTCAATCCGCGCCTCGTCTATTGCTCCATATCCGGATACGGGCAGACGGGGCCTCGCGGGCCCGCTGCCGCCTACGACCCCTCCATCCAGGCGGCCTCCGGCATGATGGCGGTCACCGGCGCGGCCGGCGCCGAGCCGCTCAAGACCGGGTACTGGTTGACCGACATGGCGACCGCCACGCAGGCATGTTTCGCCATCTCGACTGCGCTCTACCATCGCGAGCGAACCGGCGAGGGCGACCATCTCGACCTTTCCATACTCGACACCGCGGTCGGCATCATGGCGCCGACGATCAACTTCTGGCAGGTGAACGGGCAGGAGCCCAGGCCGAACGGCAACAGGTCGCAGACCGACAACCCGACCTCCGATGCCTTCCCGACCGGCGACGGCTTCCTGATGGTCGCCGCGCCCACCCAGGGCCAGTTCGTCGCGTTCGCCCGCACGCTCGGACTCGCGGACCTCCCGGACGACCCGCGCTTCGCCACCCTTCCCGACCGGATCGCCAATGCGGATGCGCTCCGCAAGGCGTTCATCGCGGCGCTGGCAGCAGCCGATGCCGGCACCTGGGAGGCGCGCCTCGCGGAGGCCGGCGTGCCCGCGAGCCGGGTGGCCTCCGTGCCGCAGGTCTGCACGGACGGCCAGCTCGCCCATCGCGGCACCTTCCGGCCGGTCGCGCGGCAGGAGGCGCTGGGCGGCGGCGAGGGCGTCTATGTGGATCTGGCCTTCCACGGCGCGAACACGGCGCGCGGCACCGAGCGCCCGCCGCCGCTCATCGGCGAGCACACGGACGAGGTGCTGGCCGAGTTCGGCTTCCCGGAGGACGAGATCGACGGTCTCCGCCGCGAGGGAGCGATCTGACGCGGCAACCGGACCGGCTACATGCTGGTTGCACCGCCGTCGACCACCATTTCGCCGCCGGTCATGTAGGAAGCGTCATCCGATGCGAGAAACAGCACGGCCGCAACGACCTCGTCGATCGTCCCGATACGCCCCATGGGGACGCGGGACACGCGCTCGGCCAGCACCGCCGGGTTGGACAAGGCGCTACGCAGCATTTCCGTGTCTATCGGGCCGGGAAGCACCGCGTTGCAGCGGATGCCGTCCACGGCGTGCTGCGTGGCCGTTACCTTGGTGAATATCCGCACCGCGCCCTTGCTGGCGGCATAGGCGGGTTCCTGATGGGTGGACTGGCCGATGCCGGCCACCGATACGATATTGACGATCGAACCGCCGCCGGACGCCCGCATTGCCGGTATCGCATGCTTCGTTCCGAGAAAGACGCCGCGTGAATTCACGGCCTGCACCCGGTCCCATTCCTCGACAGTGCGATGCTCGATGGCCGCGCGGGCAATGACGATCGCGGCATTGTTCACCAGAATGTCGAGCCGGCCATGCGTGTCGGTCGCGTAGCCGACCGCACGGCGCCAGTCGTCCTCCTTCGTCACATCGAGATGCATGTAGGCCGCAGTTCCGCCCGACGCCTCGATGCCGGCCTGAACGGCTGCGCCTTCCTCCTCCAGGATGTCGCCGAAAACGACCGCCGCGCCCTCCGCCGCAAAGGCTCGCGCCTCCGCTGCGCCCTGTCCGCGAGCCCCGCCGCTGATCAGTGCAACCTTGCCATCGAATCTGCCCATGACGGCTCCCGTCTGCAGCAACTATGCAAGCGGCGCGAGCTTAGCCCGCATTTCCCACCGGTGTCATGGTCTGCGCCGGCCTTGCGGCACCGCTCTCCTACCCGTCTGCGCCCAGGAGCAGCCGGGCGCAGTCGGCCGCGGCGCGCTCGGCGCGGGCGGCGAGCATCGCCCGGTTCGCGCTGCTGATCGGGTGCTCGATCACCGCGAAGGGGTAGTCCTCCGCGCCCAGCACGCGCGCCATCAGCTCCGCCGCGCTCACAAAGGTTTCTGTCATGATGCCGGCCGACGGCACCCCGATGCGCTCTCCGGCAACCGCGTCATGCAAACTGCACGACGAGCAGCTGCCTCAATCGCCAATGCCGGCGACGAGCGCGTCCCAGCTCTTCGCTTCCTCCAGCAGGCCCTTATCGGCCGGCGCGCTGTAGTTCGACTTGGTGCGCAGCACGACCTCGCCGACGCCGTATTGCTCCCTGAGCACCTGCTCGAAGGCGGCGAAGAAGTCCTTCGTCCCCTCCTTGCCGTTGGAGATCACCCCGACGGTCGCGCCTTTCAGCGCCGCAAGCCGGACCGCCGGCGCAAAGCCCTCGGCTCCTTCCTCATGCGACGGATCGAGTATCTGCATGCCGTTCTGTCTCCCTCTGTCGGTCAATCAGGAAATCTCGCAATCGACGCAGGCGCCGATCGCGACCGTGACCGCCCGGCTCTTGGGTCCGAGCCAGGGCGGGATGACCGCGCCGAAGCCGCCCGCCGGCCCGCCGGCAGCAATCACCAGCAGGTCCTCCGGGGCCGAAAGCGCGGCATATTCCGAGCCGCCGCGGTCGCGCACCACTGCGCCCTTGCCACAATCGGCCCATTCCGAGCGCAGGATGCGCGCTTTCTCGAACACATAGGCGCGGACATCGGCCTTGGACCAGCCGGCAGCATGGAAATGGGCGCGCAATTGCGGCGGCACGATGATGGCGTAATTGCCCGGCCAGATCGAATAGTGGCGCATGTTGGCGCGGATCTCGGAGGCGAAGGTGTCGAGGATTTCCTCCGGAACCGTCGTCCACTCGTTCATCAACTGGCGAGGCGCGCCGGCGGCCATGACGGTCACGCAGGAGGCGCCAACGGGCATGCCGCGCTCCTCGGCAAGCGGCAGCCATTCCGAGCCCGCTTCGTCCTCGGCAAGGCAATAGCTGATCTTGCCCGGATGGCCGAGCACCGAGCGGTCGATGGCGCCCGGGCGGACATCCATGATGTTGATGAGCGAGAGGCGCAGGCTGCGGCCGATCGCCGTCGATGCCCGGTCGCTGGAGGCGAGCGCATTGAAGGTCGCATCCATGCCGATGTCCTGGGTGATCGGCCCGTTGACGACGACGAGCACCGCGCAGCCGCCCGTACTGGCGGTGGCGCCGTGCAGCAGGAAGGGCTCCTGCAACATCGCCGTGAAGGCCGTGACGACGACCGGAAAATGCATCGGCAGGCAGCCTGCCATCACGGCGTTGATCGCGAGCTTCTCGGCCGTGACCGCGCGGGCGCGCACCGGCTCCACGCCCACCAGATGGTCCGGCACCAGGCCCGCCCACTCCAGGCAGGCCTCGACGGCGTCCTCCGTCGGCGGCACCACCGGCAGGCCGTCGGTCCAGCCCCGGCTGTGGTAGAATTCCTGCGCCGCCATCATGTCGGCGACATCGTGGCGCGTGGATGCTAGCTGCATGGTCCCTCCGCTGCCCGGCTGCCTATTCGGCCGGCGCGGCCGGCGGCTCCTCCGCCGGGGCGTTGCGGCGCAGGATGTAATCGCGGACGAACCGGAGTTCGCCGCGCCCTTCGGCCAGGCCTTCCCTCACCTCGACCAGTCCGGCCTCCAGGCGGTCCATTCGCTGCTCGACCCTGTGGATGCGGCCGCCCAGATAGCTGCGCACCTCGTCTATGCGCCTGCCCACACCGTCGATGCGCTCGCCCAGATAGCTGCGCAGCGAGCGGATCATGCCGATCATGAGCGCCGCCAGCGCGACGACCAGCGCCGGCGTAATCCAAGTTTCCATCGGTCCTGCAGCCTGGAACGGCGAGGTCCGCACGATAGAATGCGGGGCCGGGAACGGCAAGCGCCCGCCGGTCCTTGCTTCCGTCGCGGCCGTTGCGTCATCATGGGCCCCACGCGAGGCTAGCGGCGGTTCCGCATGGAAACAGGTTTCCGGACAGGCCTGAACCGCATGAATCGCCCCCCCGGCATGGCTTTCGGACGGCGGCCGGCCTTGAACCGGGGGTGGCCCCTCTATTCGGCTCTGCTGGCGTGCGGCCTGCTTGCGGCTCTGGCCGGCTGCGGCGGAGGGGGAGGCGGAGGCGGCCTTTCCGCGACCGGCAACGGCGGGGGCAGCGGTGTCGTCCGCCCGAGCCCGCCCCGGCCGCCGCCCGATCTCAACCGGCTTGCCGCCTCTTATGCAAGCCATTCCGACTACCGGGCGGTATGGGGGTTGGCGCAGATCGGCGCCGCAATGGCCTACGCCCGCATCGCCGGGCGCGACGGCGACGGCGCCCGGCCCGGAGCGGGCAGCCGCGTCGCGGTGATCGACGACGGCATCGACACCGGCCACTGGGAGTTCCGCAGACTCGCGATCAGCCAAGCCTGCCACTCCACGAAAGGTTGCGGAGACCGGACCCACGGTACGCCGGTGTCGAGCGTCATTGCAGCGCGGCGCGATAGCACGCTCACCTTCGATCCGCCCGACACCGCCCAATACAACTTCCACGGCGTCGCCTGGGGCCTGGACCGGCTTCAGATGCTGTCGATTCCTCTCCGTGGCGGGTCTTCGGGTAACTACGCGGGAATCGCCGACGCGGATGTGGACGACGCCGTCGACAGGCTCGCCGGGTATTTTTCGGAGCTGCGGCAGCCCGTCGATTTCGTCAATATGAGCTTTGGCCGCAGCGGCCTGATCGAGAACTACCAGGGCAAGACGTTCGAGCCGCTCTACGCACCGGCCGTCCAGGTCCTCGCGCAGACGGGCAAGGCGACCGGCAAGACGATCCTGGTGGTGGCCGCCGGCAACGCCCATGGCCGCCCATGCTCAAGCC
>JAPOZD010000014.1 GCA_026706245.1 Alphaproteobacteria bacterium | reverse complement strand
CGCGCCCGCGCCGTAGAGCAGGAAGATGCGCCGGCTCTTGTCGGGCCGGTTGGGATTGACGCCCATGAACCAGCTGTCCACCTTGGAATAGAGCATCCGCGAGGCGCTTTCGTGGACATGTTCGGTCCATTCGGCCTCCGCCGCCTCGCTCGCTTCCATCCGCCTGACGCTCCGCTCGCGCAGATGCCGGATGCAATCCGCCACCCATTCGACATTCTGCTCGCTGCAACGCGGGATGTTGCAGAAGGAGGCGGCATTGTGCGGGCCGACGATAGTGAACATATTGGGGAAGCCGGCGATCTGGATGCCGAGCAGCGTCTTCGGGCCGTCCGCCCATTTCTCCCGGAGGCTCAGCCCGTTGCGGCCGCGAATGTCGATGCGGTCGAAGCCGCCGGTCACGGCGTCGAACCCGGTCGCATAGACGAGGATGTCCAGCTTGTGCTCCTCGCCTTCCGTCACCACGCCGTCCGGCGCGATGCGCTCGATCGGCGTCTCGTTCAGATCGACAAGACGCACATTGTCCCGGTTGAAGGTCTCGTAATAGCCGGTTTCCATCGGGACGCGGCGGGTGCCAAAGCCGTGGTCCTTCGGCACCAGCTTCTCCGCCGTCTCCGGGTCGCGGACGCGCTCGCGGATCTTGCGGGCCATGAAGTCCGAGATCGTGCGGTTGGCGGCCTCGTCCACGAAGGTGTCGCGGAAATTGCCCATCCAGATGCCGAAGCCCGGCTCCCCGTAGAGCTTCTCGTAAAAGGCTTCGCGTTCCTCGGCCGGGACCTCCATCGCCTTGCGCCGGTCAGCGTCGTGGATGAAGCCGCCATGCGAGGCGCGGCAACGGGCGAAGATGGCGTCGTAGCCGGCCTTGATCCGGGCCTGGGTCCCGGCGTCGATCGGCCCGTTGTGGAGCGGCGCGCACCAATTGGGGCTGCGCTGGAACACGGTCAGATGGCCGGCCGTCTCCGCGACCACCGGAATCAGCTGCACGGCGGTGGCGCCCGTGCCGATGACGCCCACGCGCCTGCCGGCAAGGTCCAGCGGCTCCCGCGGCCAGTCGGAGGTGTGGAAGGACGGCCCCCGGAACGCCTCCATGCCCTCGATCTTCGGCATTTGCGGGATGGAGAGCGGGCCGACTGCCGTGATGAGCCAGCGGGCACGCGCGCAACCGCCATCCTCCGCCTCGACCTCCCAGCAGAGCCTGTCCTCGTCCCAGGCCGCGCGGACGATCCGCGTCCCGAACCGGATGTCGCGGCGCAGGTCGAATTTGTCCGCGACATGGTTCACATAGCGCAGCGTTTCGGGCTGGGGCGAGAAGTGTTCGCTCCACTCCCATTCCTGAAGCAGTTCCTCGGAGAAGGAAAAGCCGTAGCTGTAGCTCTCGGAGTCGAAGCGCGCGCCGGGATAGCGGTTCCAGTACCAGGTGCCGCCGACATCGCCGCCGGCCTCGAACACCCGCACCCTGAGGCCGAGCTCCCGCAGCCGGTAAAGCTGGTAGAGGCCGGAGATTCCGGCGCCGATCACGATGGCGTCATGCTCTTCGCAATGCGTCGTCCGGCTCATGCCGCGAAGCTCCCGCCGAGCTCGTCCTCGATGAAGATGCGCACGATCTCCTCGAAGCCGGAATCGGTCTCGAAGCCCAGCGCCCGGCCCCTCGCCGGATCGAAATGCGCGGCCCAGCCGTTCACGATCTCCTGGATGAAGGGGTCCGGCTCGAAGCGCACGCGCGCCGCCACCCGCTCGCCGGCCACGGCCGCAAGCGCCGCCAACATCTCGCTGACGGTGACGGTCAGGCCGGGAAGCGCCAGCATCCTGGCCGGGCCCCAGGCCTCCGGCGGCAGGGCGGCCGCCTTCAGCACGGCGTCCACAACCTTGCGCGGCGAGAGCACATACATCGCCTGATCCGGCTCCACCGGGCAGACGGCCTCCTCGCCCTGGAGCGGCTCGCGGATGATGGAGCTCGCCCAGGTGGAGGCCGCCTTGTTGGGCTTGCCGGGCCGCACCACGACCGTCGGGAAGCGGAGCGCCCGCCCGTCCACATAGCCCTTGCGCGCATAGTCCTGCACCAGCAACTCCCCGATGGCCTTCTGCGTGCCGTAGGAGGTCTGCGGGTTCAGTATCAGCCCGTCCGGGATGGTCTCCGGCATCGTGCCGCCATAGACCGCGACCGAGCTTGCAAACACCAGACGCGGCGGCGCCAGCAGGCTCCGCGCGGCGGCCAGCACGTTCATCGTGCCTTGGAGGTTGACCGTCATGCCGAGGTCGAAATCCTCCTCCGCCCCGGCGCTCACCACCGCCGCCATGTGGAACACCGCGCCCGTGTCCGGCCCGATGGCGCCGCGCACCTGTTCCGGGTCGCCGATATCGCCGATCACGGCCTCGACGCGCGGGTCGTGCAGCAGGCGCGGGTCCGGTGCGGCCCGGTCGAACAGCACGATCCGCTCGACCGGCTGCTCCCGGCCCGCGGCATCGGTCAGCGCATTGAGTTCGAGCAGCCGGAGCGCGAGCCGCCGGCCGATGAAGCCGGCGCCGCCGGTTATCGCGACGCGCATGAGCCTTGCACCCTCCTTGGGAACGGCGGGAAGATAGCCGGCGGCAACGGGACTGTCACCGCGCTGCTACGGCTCCCGCGAGAGGCCGCCGGCCTCGGGCGCCTTCAGATAGGCGTCCCAGAGTTCGTCCCGGCGCTCGCCGAGTTCGCGCAGATAGGTCCAGCTGTAGATGCCGGTGTCGTGCAGGTCGTCGAAGACCAGCCGGACGGCGTAATTGCCCTCGGGCAGGATTTCGATAATGCCGACATGGGCGCGGCCGGAAACCGTCGTCTTGCCGCCCGGCCCGTGGCCCTGCACCTCGGCCGAAGGACTCTCGACGCGCAGGAACTCCGCCGGCAGGTCGAACGCCGCCCCGTCGTCGAAGGCGACATGCAGCACGCGTCCGGCCCTGGAATAGCGCAGCTCCGTCGGGCGGCTCACCGCCCGTCCTCGTCGAGCTCCCGCGCCTCCTCCACCAGCATGATCGGGATGCCGTCCCGGACCGGGTAGGCCAGTCCCGCCGAGCGGCTGACCAGCTCGCCGGCCTCGCGGTCGTATTCCAGCGGCCCCTTGGTCACCGGGCAGACCAGCAATTGCAGCAGCAGCGGATCGACCTCTCCGGAACCCGTCATCGCCGCCTCAATTCATCCGCGCCGGGTCGTCATCGTTCGCCGCCTGGAAGCCCGACATGGCGAACAGCGTCTCCAGCATCCGGGCGCGCTCGCCGGTATCGCCGCATTCGAGCAGCGCCTGCTTCTCATTGGGCGCAAAGGGGCAGCCCATGGAGAGCGCATTGACCAGCATTTCGTCGTCGGCCCTGCCAACGGCGTCCCAGTCGGCGCTGAGCCCCCGCCGCGCCAGGAAGCCGCGCAGCGCCTCCAGCAGGCCGTCGCGGTCCACCGGGCCGCTGCGGCGCGCGTCGAGATCGTCCCCGAACCCCTCGAAATCCGCATGGACGGTGCGGTAGCCGTCGGGATGGCGCGCCAGCTCGCGGTCTATGCGAAAGCGCGCGATGCCCTGCAGCGCGACCATATAGCGCCCGTCGTCGAGCTTTTCCGAGTTCTGGATCTTGCCGGCGCAACCGATCTCGTAGATCGGCGGATTCGCCGGATCGGTTCCTTCCGCGCAGGGCTGCACCATGCCGACGATTCCCTCTTCGTCCAGCGCATCGCGGATCATCGCCCGGTAGCGCGGTTCGAAGATATGCAGCGGCAGCATGGCGCGCGGCAGCAGCAGCACGCCGGGCAGCGGGAAAACCGGGATGACCTCCGGCAGGGATCGCCTGAGGGCCACGGCCGCCCGCTCCCTAGCTGAACATCATGGTCGAGAGGCGGCGGCGGATATCGACCGTAAGTTCGTGCATCGGCCCCCACGCCTCGAAGAATTTGACGAGCTGGCTGCGGGCCGCGCCTTCGTTCCATTCCCGGTCGCGGCGGTAGAGTTCCAGCAACTCCTCCGCCGCTTCCCTGTGGCGCCCGCCGCCGAACAGCGCCATCGCCAGGTCGAAGCGCGCCTGGTGGTCGTCCGGGCCGGCCTCCACCGCCCGGCGCAGATCCGCCGTGTCGCCCGCATCCGCGCTCTGTTCGGCAAGCTCCACCGCGCTCACGGCCGCCGCCACCGCCGGATCCTGTTTTGCGCCTTCGGGCAGCCGGTCCAGCATGGCGCGGGCCTCGGCGACCTCCTCCACGGCGAGGAACACCTGGGCAAGGCCGGCAAGGGCGGCGGCGTTCTCCGGCTCCTGCCTCAGCACCTCGTTGAAGATTGCGCCCGCGGTCTGTGCGTCGCCGCCCTCCAGCGCCGCCCGCGCCTGTTCGACAGCGGCCTCGACGGCCGATTCGACCGGCCCGCCCACCAGCCGCTCGACGAACGCCTTGACCTGGCTCTCCGGCAACGCGCCCATGAAGGCATCGACCGGGCGCCCCTGGTCGAAGGCATAAACGGCCGGGATCGACTGGATGCGCATCTGCTGCGCGACCACCGGGCTCTTGTCGATATCGACCTTGACGAGGCTGACCTTGCCGCCGGCATTGGAGACGACCTTCTCGAGCACCGGCCCCAATTGCTTGCAGGGGCCGCACCAGGGCGCCCAGAAATCGACGATCACCGGCGCCGTCATCGAGGCTTCGATGACATCGGCCATGAAGGTCTGGTCGGTGGCGTCCTTCACGACGCCGGGCACGCTTGCCGCAATCTCCATCTCTCTACCCCGGTTCCGGGACGGCTTCCGCAACATGGCGACAGAGCGGCCCGGCGGCAACCCCCGCGCTAGACGGGCGTTGACGGGGCGGTGGCGGGTGACTAGGTTGCGTGCCGTTTCGCCATAGCGTTACACCCCATGCCTCCGAGGAGGCCCGCCGGTCCGCGAGGGTTCGCGCATCGGCGCGTCGGGCGTTGAACGGGCGGGAGGAAGAGGCGCGCATGTTCGAGGGACTGACGGAGAGGCTCGGCGACGTCCTCGGGCGACTCACCCGGCGCGGCTCGCTCTCCGCCGGCGATGTCGAGGCGGCGCTCCGCGAGGTGCGGGTGGCGCTGCTGGAGGCGGATGCGGCGCTGCCGGCGGTCCGCGCGCTCCTCGACGCGGTGAAGGAGCAGACCGTCGGCCACGAGGTGCTGCGCTCCGTCACGCCCGGCCAGCAGGTCGTCAAGATCGTCCATGACCGCCTGGTCGAGATGCTGGGCGGCGAGGCCGAGGACCTCCGCCTCGGCGGCAACCCGCCGCTCGCCATGCTGATGCTGGGCCTGCAGGGCTCCGGCAAGACGACGACGACCGCCAAGCTCGCCCGGCGCCTCACCGACCGCGACGGCAGGAAGGTGCTCATGGCGTCGGTGGACGTCTATCGCCCCGCCGCCCAGCAGCAGCTCGAACTGCTCGGCAGACAGGCCGGGATCGACACACTGCCCATCGTGTTCGGCGAACGCCCGCCCGCCATCGCGCGGCGCGCCATGCGCATCGGCGCGCGCGAGGGCTATGACATCGTCTTCATCGACACCGCCGGCCGGCTCGCCATTGACCGCGAGATGATGGAGGAGGCGGCGGCGCTGCGCGACCTGGTGAAACCGGTCGAATCGCTGCTGGTCGCCGATGCGATGACCGGCCAGGACGCCGTCAACACGGCCCAGGCCTTCAGTGAGGACGTCGGCGTCACCGGCATCGTGCTGACCCGGATCGACGGCGATGCGCGCGGCGGCGCGGCGCTCTCCATGCGCCATGTCACCGGGCGGCCGATCAAGTTCGTCGGCACCGGCGAGCAACTGGACGCCATCGAGGTCTTCCACCCCGAGCGGATCGCGTCGCGCATTCTCGGCATGGGCGATGTCGTCGGGCTCGTCGAGCGCGCGGCCGAGACCATCGAGCAGGAAGAGGCCGAAAAGCTCGCCGCCCGGCTCAGCCGCGGGCGCATGGACCTGAACGACCTGCTGACCCAGCTCCGACAGATGAAGAAGATGGGCGGGCTCGGCGGGCTGATGGGAATGCTGCCGCAGGTCGGCCGGATGAAGGCCGAAATGGCGAAGGCGAAGATCGATGAAAAATGGCTCGTGCGCCAGGAGGCGATCATCCTCTCGATGACGCCGCGCGAGCGGGCCCGGCCGGAAATCGTCAAGGCGTCGCGCAAGCGGCGCATCGCTGCCGGGGCCGGCGCCTCGGTGCAGGATGTGAACCGGATGCTCAAGCAATTCCAGCAGATGCAGACGATGATGAAGCGCGTCGGCAAGCTGGAGAAACGCGGCGCGCTTGCGGGCCGGGGGCTCGACTCCCTTCTGGCCCGGCGCTGATCCCGATAACCCCTCTCTCCCACCTTCACGGAAAGCTCATGGCACTCAGGATTCGACTCACCCGCGGCGGCGCCAAGCGCCGGCCCTTCTACCGCATCGTCGTCGCCGAGGGCTCCTCGCCCCGCGACGGCCGCTTCATCGAGATCCTCGGCTTCTACAACCCGATGATGCCGAAGGACCACGAGGACCGGCTGCGCCTCAAGGAAGAGCGCATCCGGCACTGGCTGTCGGTGGGCGCAACGCCTTCCGAGCGCGTGGCCCGGTTCCTCGGCGCGGCGGGCATCCTCGCCCCGCCGGAGGTGCCGCAGCAGACCAAGCAGCATCTGCCCAAGGCCAAGGCGCAGGAGCGCATGAAGGCCAAGGCGGAAGCCGCGGCGGCGGAATAACCCGGACGGAGCGGCCGGCGGATGGACGCGTCCCGCCTCTGTCTCGGCGTCATTGCCGGCGCGCACGGGCTGCAGGGCGCGGTCAGGGTCAAGACCTTCACCGCCCTGCCGGACGCCATTGCCGGTTACGGCCCGCTGGAGGATGCCGCCGGCGGCCGGCGCTTCACGCTCCGGCTGGTGAGGATAGAGAAAGGCATGGCGCTGGTGCGGATCGAAGGCGTGGAGGACCGGACCGCGGCGGAGGCGCTCAAGGGCGTCGAGCTTTTCCTCGACCGGGCGGCGCTGCCGCCGGCCGAGGACGAGGAGGAGTTCTACCATGCGGACCTTGTCGGCCTCGCCGCGGTCGATGTGAACGGGGCCCGGCTCGGCACGGTGCGGGCGCTTCACGACTTCGGCGCCGGCGACCTGATCGAGGTGCTGCCGGACGAAGGCGGCCAGCCCCGCGTCTTTCCCTTCACCCGCGAGGCCGTGCCGGCAATCGACCTTGCCGCGCGCACCGTCACCATCGACCCGCCGGAGGGGCTGTGACCTGGTCCGCGATAGTGCTGACGCTCTTCCCGGAGATGTTTCCGGGGCCGCTCGGCCATTCGCTTGCCGGGCGTGCGCTCGACGCCGGCGTCTGGCGGCTCAAGACGGTGGACATTCGCGCCTTTGCGCGCGATAAGCACGCCTCCGTGGACGACACGCCGTTCGGCGGGGGCGCCGGCATGGTCATGCGCGCGGACGTGGTGTCGGACGCGATCCACGCCGCCTGGGACCGGCGGGGGCCGCTGATCCACCTCTCGCCGCGCGGCCGGCCGCTCACGCAGCGCCGGGCGGCGGCGCTGGCCGGGGGGCCGGGGCCGACCCTGCTCTGCGGGCGCTACGAGGGGATCGACCAGCGCCTCCTCGACGCTTGGGCGCCGGAGGAGGTGAGTCTCGGGGACTTCGTGCTGTCCGGCGGCGAGCCGGCGGCGCTCGCCCTGCTCGACGCCTGCGTGCGGCTGCTGCCGGGCGTGGCGGGCAAGGCGGAGTCGGTCCGGGAGGAGAGTTTCGAGAGCGGGTTGCTGGAATACCCGCAT
Organism: Alphaproteobacteria bacterium; assembly: GCA_026706245.1. Classification (GTDB taxonomy): domain Bacteria; phylum Pseudomonadota; class Alphaproteobacteria; order Bin95; family Bin95; genus Bin95. The sequence continues at coordinate 3,380 of JAPOZD010000014.1, read as the reverse complement.
TACACGCGCCCGGCGGTCTGGGCCGGGCGCGCGGCGCCGGAAGTCCTGCTTTCGGGCCATCACTGCAACATCCGCGCCTGGCGGCAGGCGCGGGCGGAAGACATAACGCGGACGCGGCGGCCGGACCTGTGGGCCCGCCGGGCGGAAAACGAGGACCGAAGGCGATGAACATCATCGAGACGCTGGAGCGCGAACAGATCGAGCGGCTCACCGGGGAGCGCGGGATACCGGATTTCCGCCCGGGCGATACGGTGCGGGTGAACTACAAGGTGGTCGAGGGCACCCGCGAGCGCATCCAGGCCTATGAAGGCGTGGTGATCGCACGGCGCGGCGGCGGGAACCTGAACGCCTCCTTCGTCGTGCGCAAGATTTCCTCCGGCGAGGGCGTCGAGCGCATCTTCCCGCTCTATTCGCCCAATATCGCCGGCATCGAGGTGATCCGGCGCGGGCGCGTGCGCCGGGCGAAGCTCTACTACCTGCGCGAGCGGCGCGGACGGTCGGCGCGCATCGCGGAGCGCACCCGCGGCGTGGTGAGAAAGACGAAACGCAAGAACGGGAACGACGGCAATGAGTGAACCGCGCACCCTCTTCGACAAGATCTGGGCGAACCATCTGGTCGATACCCAGGAAGACGGCACCTGCCTGATCTATATCGACCGCCATCTGGTGCATGAAGTCACGAGCCCGCAGGCTTTCGCGGGGCTCCGCGCCGCCGGGCGCGGCGTGCGCCGGCCGGACGCCACCATCGCGGTCGCCGACCACAATATCCCGACCCGGCCGGGCGCCCGGGCAGGCACGATCGAGAACGAGGAATCGCGCATTCAGGTCGAGACGCTGGAGCGCAATGTCGTCGAGTTCGGCGTGCCCTATTACCCGATAGAGGACGTCCGCCAGGGCATCGTGCATATCATCGGCCCGGAGCAGGGCATGACCCAGCCCGGCACCACGGTGGTCTGCGGCGACAGCCACACCTCGACCCACGGCGCGTTCGGCGCGCTCGCCTTCGGCATCGGCACCTCCGAGGTCGAGCATGTGCTGGCGACGCAGACGCTGATCCAGCGCCCGGCGCACAACATGCAGGTGGATATCGAAGGCGCGCTGCCGCCGGGCTGCACCGCCAAGGACCTCATCCTCGCCATCATCGGGCGCATCGGCACCGCCGGCGGTACGGGCCATGTGATCGAATATACCGGCCAGGCCATCCGCGACCTCTCGATGGAAGGGCGGATGACGGTCTGCAACATGTCCATCGAGGCGGGCGCCCGCGCCGGGCTGATTGCGCCCGACGACACCACCTTCGGCTATCTCAAGGGCCGCCCGCATGCGCCCAAGGGCGCGGCCTGGGACGCCGCGGTCGCGGTCTGGAAGCGCCTGCCTTCCGACCCCGGCGCGGTTTACGACACGGTCGTGCGCATCCCGGCCGAAGAGATCGCGCCCTATGTCACCTGGGGCACGAGCCCGCAGGACGCGCTGCCGATCACGGCAAGCGTGCCGGACCCGGCCGACATCGACGATCCGGACCGGCGCCAGGCCGTGCAGCGGTCCATCGACTATATGGGGCTCCGCGCGGGCCAGCCGCTGCGGGAGATCGCCATCGACACGGTGTTCATCGGCTCCTGCACCAACGGGCGCATCGAGGATATCCGCGCGGCCGCCGCCGTCGCCCAGGGGCGCAGGGTGGCGGACAGCGTGCGCGCGCTCGTGGTGCCGGGCTCCGGCCTCGTCAAGGCGCAGGCGGAGGAGGAGGGCCTCGACCGCATCCTCACCGAAGCCGGCTTCGAGTGGCGCGACCCGGGCTGCTCCATGTGCCTGGCGATGAACGACGACAGGCTCGCCCCCGGCGAGCGCAGCGCGTCCACCTCGAACCGCAATTTCGAGGGCCGGCAGGGCCCGGGCGGGCGCACGCATCTGGTGAGCCCGGCCATGGCCGCCGCCGCCGCCGTCGCCGGCCGCCTTGCCGACCTGCGCGACCTGGACTGAGAGAGGGAGGATCGCCACCCATGCGCAAATTCGAGACCGTGACGAGCGTCGGCGCGCCGCTGCCGCAGATCAATATCGACACCGACAAGATCATCCCCGCGCGCTTCCTCAGGACTATCGAGCGCGAGGGCCTCGGGCGGCACCTGTTCAACGACATGCGCTTCGACTCCGAGGGCAACGAGACCCCGGACTTCGTGCTGAACCAGCCGGCCTGGCGGGGTGCGAGCATCCTCGTGGTGGGCGACAATTTCGGCTGCGGGTCGTCGCGCGAGCACGCGCCCTGGGCGCTGGCCGACTACGGCGTGCGCGCCATTCTCGGCACCGACTTCGCCGACATCTTCTACAACAACAGCTTCAAGAACGGCCTCCTGCCGATCAAGCTGCCGGCGGCGGACCGCGACAAGCTGATGGAGGATGCGGAGCGCGGCGAAAACGCGCGCATCACGGTCGATCTCGAAAACCAGGTCATCACCCGTCCGGACGGCGAGGAGATCGCCTTCGAGGTCGATCCCTTCCGCAAGCACTGCCTGCTGAACGGGCTCGACGACATCGGCATGACCATGGAGAGGGCCGGGAGCATCGACAGCTTCGAAGCCAGCGACCGCATAGCCCGCCCCTGGCTCTACGCGGAGTAGCGCGGGCGCGGCGCTATCGCCGCTTCTGTTCCAGGATCAGGGCTTTCAGTTCCTGCAGCCCGGCCCGCAATTCCGCCATATCGGCCTTCAATGCCTCCTGCCCGGCCTTCAGTTCCCTCTGACCGGCGTGCAGCGCGGCAACCTCGGTTTGCAGCACGGCGATGGCGGCGCTGTTGGCGTGGGTCTGGAAGGCCATCCATCCGAAGAGCGCGAGGAACCCTGCGGCGAACACGCCGACCAGCGTCGCCGCCAGCGGGTCGGCGCGCCAGCCGGGCCGCCGCTGCTCGGCGAGCAGTCGGCGGAGCTCCTGTATCTCTACGGCGCTGAGCGGCGCGTCGGGGCTGTTGGCGGCCACGGGCGGCCTCCTGTCGGGGTCGGCGGGATTATGGCGTTCCGGGCCGCCGCCCGCAAGGACTACACCCCCTCCAGGTCGAGCGGCAGGCCAGTGTAGTTTTCGGCGAGCGCGCGGCGGGCCGCGTCGGAGCCGAGCAGGTATTCCAGCTCCGCCCCCTGCAGGCGGCGTTCGAATTCGTCATGGGCCGGGTCGCGGTGAAGCAGGCGCGTCATCCACATGGCCGTTCGCGGCGAGGATGTCCAGGCGGCCGTCGAGGTCGACGTCGAAGAAGAAGCACCCGAACGTCAGCGTGAGCAGCGTCGCCCGGCCGAGTGGAGATCGGGGCGCCTCGTCGATGAACAGCCCGTTGCCCTCGTTGTGGTACAGCGCCAGCATTTCGTTGGAGAAGTTGCCGATGACGAGGCCGGGCA
>JAPOZD010000368.1 GCA_026706245.1 Alphaproteobacteria bacterium | reverse complement strand
ATGGGCAAGGCTCGATTTGAGCGGACGAAGCCGCATTGCAACATAGGGACGATCGGTCATGTAGATCATGGCAAGACGACGCTGACGGCGGCGATCACGAAGATCCTGGCGGAGGCCGGCGGGGCCGAGTTCACGGCGTATGACCAGATCGACAAGGCTCCTGAGGAGAAGGCGCGGGGGATCACGATCTCGACGGCGCATGTTGAGTATGAGACGGGGGCGCGCCACTACGCGCATGTGGATTGCCCGGGTCATGCGGACTATGTGAAGAACATGATCACGGGCGCTGCGCAGATGGACGGGGCGATTCTCGTGGTGAGTGCGGCGGACGGGCCGATGCCGCAGACGCGCGAGCACATCCTTCTGGCGCGCCAGGTTGGTGTTCCGGCGCTTGTCGTTTACATGAACAAGGTCGACCAGGTTGACGACGAGGAGCTTCTGGAGCTTGTTGAGCTTGAGGTCCGGGAGCTTTTGTCGAGCTACGACTTTCCCGGTGACGACCTTCCGGTGATCAAGGGTTCGGCCTTGGCTGCGCTTGAGGATGGGGATGCGGAGCAGGGCCGTCAGTCTGTGCTGGAGCTTATGGAAGCGGTTGACGCTTATGTTCCGCAGCCGGACCGCCCGAAGGACCGCCCGTTCCTGATGCCGATCGAGGACGTGTTTTCGATATCGGGCCGCGGGACGGTAGTGACGGGCCGGGTCGAGCAGGGGATCGTGAAGGTGGGCGACGACGTGGAGATCGTGGGCCTGAAGGAGACGACGAAGACGGTCTGCACGGGCGTTGAGATGTTCCGGAAGCTTCTGGACCAGGGAGAGGCGGGCGACAATGTGGGCGTGTTGCTTCGCGGTACGAAGCGTGACGAGGTAGAGCGCGGCCAGGTATTGGCGCGCCCCGGCTCGATCCGGCCTCACACGAAGTTCCACTGCGAGTGCTATGTTCTGACGAAGGACGAGGGCGGTCGTCACACGCCGTTTTTCTCGAACTACCGTCCGCAGTTTTACTTCCGGACGACGGATGTGACGGGGACGGTTGAGTTGCCTGAGGGTGTTGAGATGGTTCTTCCCGGAGACAATGTGTCGATGGGCGTGAACCTGATCGCGCCGATCGCGATGGACGAGGGGCTGCGGTTTGCGATCCGCGAGGGCGGACGCACCGTCGGCGCCGGCGTCGTCGCCTCTATCGACGACTGAACGCCGCCCGGCCGCCGGGACGCCGGAACGAGAGACCGAGTGCCATGGATCACCAGAATATCCGCATACGCCTGAAGGCGTTCGACCACCGGGTTCTCGACCAGTCCACCGGCGAGATCGTGAGCACGGCGAAGCGCACCGGCGCCCAGGTGCGCGGGCCGATTCCGCTGCCCGTGCGCATCCAGCGCTACACCGTGCTGCGCGGCCCGCATATCGACAAGAAGAGCCGTGAGCAGTTCGAGATGCGCACCCATCGCCGGGTGCTCGATATCGTCGATCCGACGCCGCAGACCGTGGACGCGCTGATGAAGCTCGATCTCGCGGCCGGCGTCGATGTCGAGATCAAGGTCTGAGGGAGGCTCGGGGTCGATGCGAACCGGCGTCATTGCCCGCAAGCTCGGCATGATGCGCATGTTTGCGGAAACGGGCGCGCATGTACCGGTCACGGTGTTGTCGCTCGACCGCTGCCGCGTGGTCGCGCAGCGCCGCGAAGAGCCGGACGGCTATACGGCGCTGCAGCTCGGCGCCGGCATGGCGCGCACCAAGCGGGTCACGCGCCCGATGCGCGGCCATTTCGCCAAGGCGAAGGTCGAGCCGGCAAGGCAGCTCGCCGAGTTCCGGGTTTCGGAAGACGCGCTGGTCGAGGTGGGCGCGGAGCTTTCCGCCGACCATTTCGTCAAGGGCCAGCATGTCGATGTCTCGGGCACGAGTATCGGCAAGGGCTTCGCCGGGGCGATGAAGCGGCACAATTTCCGCGGCCTCCGGGCCTCGCACGGCGTCTCCATCTCGCACCGCTCGCACGGCTCCACCGGCAACAGCCAGAATCCGGGCAAGGTCTGGAAAGGCAAGAAGATGGCCGGCCATATGGGCGATGCGCGGGCTACGGTGCAGAATCTGGAAGTGGTCGATACCGACGTTGAGCGCGGCCTCATCATGGTGAAGGGCGCGGTGCCGGGCGCGAAGGGCGGCTGGGTGCTGGTGTCCGATGCGCGCAAGCGCAAGCTGCCGGAGGACGTGCCGTTCCCGGCCGGACTCAAGGCGCCGGAAGAGGCGGAAGCCGAAGCCAGGGCGCCGGCCGGCGAGAACGGGGAGTAGGAAGATGCAGCTCCCGGTCAAGGATTGGGATAACCGCGAAACCGGTAGCATCGAGCTCGCCGACGGCGTGTTCGGCGGCGAGGTGCGCCGCGACCTGCTGGCTCGCGTGGTGAACTGGCAGCGCGCGAAGAAGCGCGGCGGCAACCACAAGGTCAAGGAACGCAGCGAGATCGCGCGCGTCAAGTCCAAGATCTACCGCCAGAAGGGCACGGGCCGGGCCCGTCACGGCGCGGCGACGGCGAACATCTTCCGCGGCGGTGGCGTCGTCCACGGGCCCCGGGTCCGCGACCATGCCCACAAGCTGCCGAAGAAGGTCCGGGCAGCGGGGCTGCGCGCGGCGCTGGCGTCCAAGACCCAGGCCGGGAAGCTGATCGTGGTCGAGAATCTCGCGCTGGAAAGCGGACGCACGCGCGATCTTGCGAATCGGCTCCGGGAGATGGAACTCGATTCGGCGCTGATTGTGGGCGGCGAGACGGTGGACGAGAATTTCCGCCGGGCCGCGGCCAACATCGTCGGGATCGACGTGCTGCCGCGCATGGGCGCCAATGTCTATGACATTCTGCGGCGCGACGTGCTGGTGCTGACGCGCGAGGCGGCCGCTCATCTTGAGGAGCGCCTGTCATGAGTCGCGCCCGCGCCATCGGGCGGCCTCCGCCCCGGATCGGACGCGAGCGCATGCTCGCCGTCATCAGGGCGCCGGTCGTCACCGAGAAATCGACGCTGATCGGCGAGTACAACCAGATCACCTTCCGTGTGGCGATGGACGCCACCAAGCCGGAAATCCTCCAGGCCGTCGAGGGTTTGTTCTCGGTCAAGGTGAAGAAGGTCAACACCATGAGGGTCAAGGGCAAGACCAAGCGGTTCCGGGGCGTTCCGGGCAAGCGGCCGGACTGGAAGAAGGCGGTGGTGACGCTCGAAGAGGGTCACTCGGTCGATGTGACCACGGGGATCTGAGGCGATGGCGCTCAAGCATTACAAGCCGACTTCGCCGGGCCGCCGCGGTCTGGTGCTGGTGGACCGAAGCGGATTGCACAAGGGTAAGCCGGTCAAGTCCCTGACCGAGGGGCTGACCGGCACAGGCGGGCGCAACAACCAGGGGCGCACAACCGTCTTCTGGCGCGGCGGCGGCCATAAGCGCAAATACCGGCGGATCGACTTCAGGCGGCGCAAATGGGAGCAGCCGGCGGTGGTGGAGCGGCTGGAATACGACCCCAACCGCACGGCCTTCATCGCGCTCATCCGGTATGAGGACGGCGAGTTGTCCTATATCCTGGCGCCGCAGCGCCTCCAGCCGGGCGACACGGTGGTCGCGGGCCGGGAGGTGGATGTGAAGCCCGGCAACGCCATGCCGCTGCGCCGGATTCCGATCGGCACCATCGTTCACAATGTCGAGCTGAAGCCGGGCAAGGGAGGGCAGGTCGCACGCGCCGCCGGGACCTATGTGCAGCTCGTCGGGCGCGATGCCGGCATGGCCCGGCTGCGATTCAAGTCCGGCGAAACCCGCATGGTGCCGCATGAGTGTATGGCGTCCATCGGCGCGGTCTCGAATTCGGACCACGGCAACCAGACGCTTGCCAAGGCGGGGCGCAACCGCTGGCTCGGCCGGCGCCCGCATGTGCGCGGCGTGGTGATGAACCCGGTGGACCATCCTCATGGCGGCGGCGAGGGCAGGACCTCGGGCGGGCGCCATCCCGTGACGCCCTGGGGCAAGCCGACCAAGGGCCGGCGGACGAGGAAGAAGAAGGCGTCCGACAAGATGATCCTGCGCAGCCGGCACCGCGCCAAGACGAGAGGCTAGATCCATGTCGCGTTCGGTTTGGAAAGGCCCCTTCGTGGACGGCTATCTGCTCAGGAAAGCCGAGGCGGTGCGCGGCTCGGGCCGCAAGGAGGTGATCCGCACCTGGTCGAGGCGGTCCACGATCCTGCCGCAATTCGTCGGGCTCACCTTCGGCGTCCATAACGGGCAGAAATTCCTGCCGGTCCTGGTGACCGAAGACATGGTCGGACACAAATTCGGCGAGTTCGCGCCCACCCGTACCTTCTACGGGCATGCGGCGGACAAGAAGGCGAGGCGGGGCTGAGGCGATGGGCAAATCGAAGGCAGAACCCCGCCTGGCCGAGAACGAGGCGCTGGCCTACGTGAAATATATCCGCACCAGCCCGCGCAAGCTGAACCTGGTCGCGCAGAGCATTCGCGGCCTGAGCGTCGAAGCGGCGCTCGATAGGCTTGCCTTCTCGAAGAAGCGGGTGGCGGAGGATGTCCGCAAGGCCGTGCAGTCGGCGGTCGCGAATGCGGAGAACAACCACGAGCTCGACATCGACCGGCTGGTGGTGGCGGAGGCGACGGTCGGGCGGACGATCGTGATGAAGCGCATGCGGCCCCGCGCCAGGGGCCGGGTCGGGCGGTTGGAGAAGCCGTTCAGCAATCTCCGCGTCGTGGTGCGGGAACTGCCCGACGAGGACGACCTTTTCGTCCTGGACGACGAGGATGAGGTGGTCGCCGCCGCCGACGAGGATACGGTCGAGGAGCGTGTGTGATGGGCCATAAAGTCAACCCGATCGGGCTTCGGCTCGGCATCAACCGGACCTGGAACTCGCGCTGGTATGCGGACCGCGACTATGGCGACCTGCTGCACGAGGACCTGCAGATCCGCGACTTCCTGGAGAAGCGGCTCCAGAATGCGGGCCTTTCCAAGATCGTCATCGAGCGCCCGGCGAAGAAGGCGCGCGTCACTATCCACACGGCCCGCCCGGGCGTGGTGATCGGCAAGAAGGGCGCCGATATCGAGCGGCTGCGCACGGCGCTCGGGAAGATGACCAACAGCGATGTCAACCTCAATATCGTCGAGATTCGAAAGCCCGAGATCGACGCGCGGCTGGTGGCCGACAATATCGCCCAGCAGCTTGAGCGCCGTGTCGCGTTCCGCCGCGCGATGAAGCGGGCGGTGCAGTCGGCGATGCGTCTTGGCGCGCTCGGCATCCGCATCAATGTGGGCGGGCGCCTCGGCGGCGCGGAGATTGCGCGCACCGAATGGTACCGCGAGGGCCGGGTGCCGCTGCACACGCTCCGGGCCGATATCGACTATGGCGAGGCGACCGCGAACACGACCTACGGCTCCTGCGGGGTGAAGGTCTGGGTGTTCAAGGGCGAGATCATGGCGCACGACCCGATGGCGCAGGACAAGCGGCTGGCCGAAGAACGCGCCGCGATGGGCCGCTGAGGAGGCGGGGCTATGCTGCAACCGAGGCGCACGAAATACCGCAAGCGGCAGAAGGGGCGCATCCACGGCATGGCGAAGGGCGGCACGGCGCTGACTTTCGGCAGCTACGGGCTCAAGGCTGCTGCGCCGGCCAGGATTACCGCCCGGCAGATCGAGGCGGCCCGGCGCACGATCACCCGCCGGATGCGCCGCGCGGGCAAGGTGTGGATCCGCATCTTCCCGGATGTGCCGGTCTCGACCAAGCCGGCCGAGGTGCGCATGGGCAAGGGCAAGGGCTCGCCGGAATACTGGGTGGCGAAGGTCAAGCCGGGACGGATCATGTTCGAGCTCGACGGCGTGCCCGAGACCGTGGCCCGCGACGCCTTCGCGCTCGCTTCCGCGAAACTGCCGATTGCGACCCGTGTGGTCGTCCGCGACGGGATCTGAGGCCATGAAGGCGATCGATGTGCGCGCACGCACCGCCGATGAGCTGTCGGAGCTTCTGGAGGACCTCCAGAAGGCAGCCTTCAACCTGCGCTTCCAGAGAGCGTCGGGCCAGCTCGAAAACACTGCCGAGATACGCAAGGTGCGCCGGGACATCGCCAGGATCAAGACGATCCTCGGCGAGAAGAGCCGCGCGGCGGCCGGGGCCTGAGGACGACACCGCCATGCCGAAACGAATCCTTCAGGGCGTCGTGGTCAGCGACAAGATGGACAAGACGATCATCGTCCGCGTCGACCGCCGGGTGCGCCATCCGCTCTACAAGAAGTTCATCACGCGCTCGAAGAAATTCGCCGCGCATGACGAGGAGAACCTGTATCGCGAGGGCGATACCGTGCGGATCGAGGAGCACCGCCCGATCTCGAGGCGCAAGCGCTGGATGGCGCTCGCCCGTGTGGGCGAAGAGCCGGCGTCCGGGGAGGCCGGGGCATGATCCAGGTCGAGACCAATCTCGATGTCGCCGACAACTCCGGGGCCCGCCGGGTGCAGTGTATCCGGGTGCTCGGGGGCACCGGCCGCCGGACGGCGTCTGTGGGCGACATCATCGTCGTCTCCGTGAAGGAGGCGATCCCGCGCGGCCGTGTGCGCAAGGGCGAAATCCGCCGCGCCGTGGTGGTGCGCACCAAGAAGGAAGTGACGCGGCCCGACGGCACGGCGATCCGGTTCGACCGCAATGCGGCGGTGATCCTGAGCCCGCAGAACGAGCCGGTCGGCACGCGGATTTTCGGCCCGGTGACGCGCGAGCTGCGCGCCAAGCGGTTCATGAAGATCATCTCGCTGGCCCCGGAGGTGCTGTGATGGCGGCGCGTATTCGCAAGGGCGACCGGGTGGCGGTGCTGACCGGCCGCGACCGGGGTAAGCGCGGGGAAGTGCTGCGCGTGCTGCCGGACAAGGAGCGCGCGGTGGTCCAGGGCGTCAACATGGTCACAAAGCACCGCCGCGACAGCGCGCAGGGTTCGGGCGGCGTCGAGGAGATCGAGGCGACGGTCCATCTCTCCAATCTCGCCCATATCGATCCCGAAACCGACAAGCCGACCCGCGTGGGGTTCCGCGTCCTCGAAGACGGCCGCAAGGTCCGCTTCGCGCGGGGCTCCGGCTCGGTGATAGACCGCTAGGAGGCCCCGCATCATGCCCCGTCTCCATGACATCTACCGCGAGACAGTGCGCCCGGCGCTGATCGAGCAGTTCGGCTACGCGAACCCGATGCAGGTGCCGGCGCTCGACAAGATCGTGCTGAACATGGGCGTCGGCGAAGCCGTGGGCGACAGCAAGAAGATCGAGGCCGCGGTTGCGGACCTCACGGCCATTTCCGGCCAGAAGCCGGTGGTTACGAAGGCCCGGAAATCGATCGCCGGCTTCAAGCTGCGCGAGGGGATGACGATCGGCTGCAAGGTCACGCTGCGCCGGACGCGGATGTGGGAGTTCTTCGACCGCCTGACGACCATCGCGCTGCCGCGCGTGCGCGATTTCCGCGGCGTGTCGCTGAGAGGCTTCGACGGGCGCGGCAACTATTCGCTCGGGATCCGGGAGCAGATCATCTTTCCCGAGATCTCCTACGACAGGGTCGATGCGATTCGCGGGATGAACATCGTCATCTGCACCACGGCTCGCACGAACGAGGAAGCGCGAGCCCTGCTCGGCGGCCTCAACATGCCGTTCGAGCGCTAGGCGCTAGGGAGGACAGGAAGGCCCATGGCCAAGGTCAGCATGGTGGAGCGGGAAAAGAGACGCCGTCGGCTCGTGGCGCAGTATGCGAAGAGGCGCGCGGCCTTGCGAGCCGAGGTGCGCGACACATCACTCGCGCCCGATGAGCGCTTCGTCGCGTCGCTGAAGCTCGCGGCCCTGCCGCGCAATGGCACCAAGGTGCGGTTGCGCAACCGTTGCGAGGTGTCCGGGCGGCCGCGGGGCTATTACCGCAAATTCCGCCTGTCGCGGATTGCGCTTCGCGAACTGGCGTCGCGGGGGCAGGTGCCCGGCGTCGTCAAGGCGAGCTGGTAGGAAAGGAGGTGCCCATCCAATGACGATGAGCGATCCTCTCGGCGATATGCTCACCCGTATCCGCAACGGCCAGCGGGCCGGCAAGCCGCATGTCGTGTCGCCGAAATCGAAGCTGCGCATGAATGTGCTGCAGGTGCTGGCGCGCGAGGGCTATATCCGCAGCTATGAAGAAAGCCATGAGGGGCCGGCCGGAGAGCTGCGCATCGAGTTGAAATATTACGAGGGCCAGCCGGTAATCCGCTCGATCCAGCGGGTTTCGAAGCCGGGCCGGCGGGTCTATTCCCGGATCAAGGATCTCAAGCCCTACAATAACGGGCTCGGCATCCAGATCCTGTCGACGCCGCGCGGCGTGATGTCGGACCACGAGGCGCGGTCCTTCAATGTCGGCGGCGAAGTGCTCTGCCAGGTGTTCTGATGTCGCGTGTTGGCAAGAATCCCGTTGCAATCCCGGACGGGGCCGAGGTCCGCTACGAAGGCGCCGTGCTGAGCGCGAAAGGCAGACTCGGAGAACTCAGCTTCCCGGTTTCCGAGGAGTTTGTCGAAGTCGAACTCGCGAACGGCCTGATTACGGTGCGGCCGCGCGACGAGTCCAAGCGGGCCCGCGCCATGTGGGGCACGACCCGGTCGCTCGCGCAGAACATCGTGACCGGCGTGAGCCAGGGCTTCACCCGCAACCTGGAGATTTCCGGGGTCGGCTACCGCGCCGAAGTGAGAGATCGTGTGCTGGTGCTCTCGCTCGGTTACAGCCATCCGGTCGAATATCCGATCCCGGAGGGCATCGAGATCGTCTGCGAGCGCCCGACGACGATTGCGGTCAGCGGCGCCGATCGGCAGCGCGTCGGCCAGGTCGCGGCCGAGATCCGCGCCTGGCGCAAACCCGAGCCATACAAGGGCAAGGGCGTGAGGTATGAGGGCGAATACGTCTTCCGCAAGGAAGGCAAGAAGAAGTAGAGGCGGGCGATGCTGACGACACGGGAACTCTTCGAGCGGCGCAGGCGGCGCGTGCGCTACGGCCTGAGAAAGGCCGGCGGCGGGCGCCCGCGTCTGTCGGTATTCCGTTCCAACCGCTATATCTACGCGCAGATCGTGGACGACCGGCAGGGCAGGACGCTGGTTGCTGCCTCGTCGCTGGAAAAGGACCTGCGCGAGGGCGCGGGCAACAAGCAGGCGGCGCAGGCGGTGGGCGCAAGGCTGGCCGAGCGCGCGGTTGCGGCGGGCGTGACGGACGTGGTCTTCGACCGCGGCGGCTACAAGTACCACGGACGGGTCAAGGCGCTTGCCGACGCGGCCCGCGAAGGCGGCCTCTCGTTCTGACGGGAGGCTCGGGCAGGAGCTAGGAAGGAAGGCGGGGCAGCATGGCACGGGGACCGAGATCGGACCGCGGGCGGGACCGCGAAGAGAGCGAGTTCATCGAGAAGCTCGTCTCGATCAACCGCGTCGCCAAGGTAGTGAAGGGAGGCCGGCGGTTCGGCTTCTCGGCGCTCGTCGTGGCGGGCGACGGCCAGGGACGGGCGGGCGTCGGCGCCGGCAAGGCGCGCGAGGTTCCGGAAGCTATCCGAAAGGCGACCGAACGCGCCAAGCGCACGATGCGCCGGGTGCCGTTGAAGGACGGGCGCACCCTCCACCACGATGTGGACGGGCGTTTCGGCGCGGGCCGGGTGGTCCTTCGTGCGGCGCCGCAGGGCACCGGCGTCATTGCCGGCGGGCCGATGCGTGCGGTTTTCGAGGCGCTCGGCATTCAGGATGTGGTTGCCAAGTCGCTCGGCTCCTCAAACCCGCACAATATGGTCAAGGCCACCTTCGAGGCGCTTTCCCGCACGGCGAGCCCGCGCATGGTCGCACAGAGGCGGGGCAAGCGGCCGTCTGACCTGTTCGGGCCGCGCATGCCGGCCGGCGAGTCCACGGAGACCGACGCGCCGGCAGAGGCCGCAGCCAATGAATGACGGGGCCGCAAAGCGCGTGAAGGTCACGCAGACCGGCTCGCCGATCCGGCGGCCCAAGGTCCAGCGCGAGACGCTGATCGGCCTCGGGCTGAACAAGATGAACCGGTCGCGCATCCTGGAGGACACCCCGGCCGTGAGGGGCATGATCGCCAAGGTGCGGCACATGGTGCGCGTGGAAGAGGTTGAATAAGGGCTGTCCGCCTCCGATTTCAGGAGCGAGCGAGGACGAAGACGCGATGAAGCTGAACGAACTCTCGGACAATCCGGGCGCGCGCAGAACGGCCAAGCGGGTCGGGCGCGGCATCGGCTCCGGCAAGGGCAAGACCTCCGGGCGCGGCGTAAAGGGCCAGAAGTCCCGCAGCGGCGTGGCCCTCGACGGGTTCGAGGGCGGGCAGATGCCGCTCTACCGCCGGTTACCGAAGCGGGGTTTCAACAACCACCGGTTTCGCGCCCGCTACCAGGCGGTCAATCTCGGCCGCCTCCAGCTTGCGGTGGACGCCGGCAAGATCGATCCGGCAGAGCCGGTCGATGCGGCCGCGCTCGTCGCTTCGGGCGTCGTGCGCCGGGCGCGGGACGGCGTCAGGCTGCTTGCGGGCGGTGAGCTCAAGGCGGGGCTCGACATCCGGGTGGCCGGGGCCTCGAAGGCAGCGGTGGCGGCGGTCGAGGCCGCGGGCGGCAGTGTAACCCTGCTGAACGCGGCGCCGGCGGAAGGATAGCCGGCTGCCATGGCTTCCGCCGCCGAGCGTCTCGCAGCCAATGTGAATTTCGGCGCCTTCGCCAAGGCGACGGAACTCAAGAAACGCATCTGGTTCACGCTCGGCGCGCTGATCGTCTACCGCTTCGGCACCTATATCCCGATCCCGGGTGTCGATGCCTCGATCCTGGCGGAGCTGTTCGCCCAGCAGCAGGGCGGCGTGCTCGGCCTGTTCGACATGTTCGCGGGCGGCGCACTCAGCCGGATGAGCATCTTTGCTCTCAACATCATGCCCTACATCTCGGCGGCGATCATCATGCAGCTGCTGACCGCCGTCAGCCCGAAGCTGGAAGCGCTGAAGAAGGAAGGCGAGGCGGGTCGAAAGAAGATCAACCAGTACACGCGCTACGGCACGGTGCTGCTGGCGGCGGTGCAGGGCTACGGGCTTGCGAGCGGCTTGGAGGCGATGGCGGGACCGTCCGGCTCGGCGGTGCTGATCCCGGGCCTGGTCTTCAAATTCACCACGGTCCTCACCATCGTCGGCGGCAGGGTGTTCCTGCTGTGGCTCGGCGCGCAGACGACCC
>JAPOZD010000139.1 GCA_026706245.1 Alphaproteobacteria bacterium | reverse complement strand
GAAGACGAGCGAGCCCTTGTGGTCCTCGACGTCGGTCGAGCCGATATGGCAGATCTTGATGGTCGTGTCCGCCGCGCCCGCCGCGCCGGCTCCGCCGAGCGCGACGGCGAGCCCAACGCCGACCGAGCCTAAAAGTTCCAGATGTTTCTTCATCTTCCTCCTCCCTTCGGAAGTAGCAGGAGCCGCAGGATTGCGGCGGTGTTCCGGCCAAATGTCTTCGGTCCGGATGTCCTCCATCTGCCGCGTCACACGAAGAAGCCCGGCGCGTTTCTGGTGAAGCCGAGCCAGTAGGGCAGCGACATGGAGATGACCGGGAAATAGGTGACGACGAAGATTGCCAGGATTTCCACGGCTAGGAGCGGCAGCATTTCGAGCGCGATCACCTCGACGCGCAATCGCGATATCCCCGAGGCGACGAACAGGATCAGCCCCATGGGCGGCGTCGCGAGCCCGATGGTGAGGTTGATGCACATGATGACCGCGAAATGCAGCGGATCGACGCCGAGCCCCGTCATGGTCGGCGCCAGGATCGGGCCGAGGATCAGGATCGCCGGGCCGGCGTCCAGGAACATGCCGACGATCAGCAGCAGCACGTTGATGAAGAACAGCAGCAGCAGCGGGTCGCTGGTAATGCTGAAGAAGAAGTTGGAGAGGTGGACCGGCACCTGCGAGAGGCTGGCGATGGCGGCGAACGCCGTCGCCGTGCCGATGATCAGCAGGATCGCGCCGGAGGTGACGGCCGCGTGGAGGAACAGGTCCGGCAGGTCGCGGAACTTCAGGGTGCGCAGTACGATCAGGCTGATGAACAGCGCGTAGAAGGCCGCCGCCGCCGCCGATTCGGTGGGCGTGAAGATGCCGCCGAGAATGCCGCCCAGGATGATGACCGGCGTCATCAGCGGCAGCACCGCGCCCCAGGCCGCGGAGCCGACTTCCCTGACGGTCGCGCGGCTGTGGGCCTTGGGATAGTTGCGCCGCTTGGAGATGATCCCGGTCACCGTCATCAGCATGAAGCCGACCATGAGCCCCGGAATGAGCCCGGCGGCGAACAGTCCCGCCACCGAGACGTTCATGATGAAGGCATAGACCACCATGATGAGGCTCGGCGGGATGATCGGGCCGATGACCGAGGACGCGGCCGTGATGGCGGCCGCGAATTTGCGGCTGTAGCCGTCCTTCTCCATCGCCGGGATCAGGATCGAGCCGACCGCCGAGGTGTCGGCGACGGCGGAGCCGCTGATGCCGGCGAACAGCATGCTGGTGACGATGTTCACATGCGCGAGGCCGCCCCGCAGATGGCCGACCAGCGTGTTGGCGAAATTGACCAGGCTCATCGTGATGCCGGCCCGGTTCATCACCTCGCCCGTCAGGATGAAGAACGGGATGGCGAGCAGCGGGAACTGGTGGATGCCGGCGAAGGTGCGCTGGAACAGCATCTTCAGGAAGATCGGCTTCTCCGCCAGCAGGAAGCCGACCATCGGCGCGAAGCCGAGCGCGAAGACGATCGGCATGCCGATGAACATCGCGGCGAGGAATATCCAGAAGAAGGTGACGCCCATGAATTCCGCCCGCTGCCTCCGTTAGTCCGCTCTGGCCGCGTCTTGCTGCGTGAGCGTCGGCCGCGCATTGGCGGGGTCTATGACGCCCCGGAGCGCGTTGACCATGTATTCGAGCGCCACCATGGCGACGGCGAAACTGCCGACCGGCATGCAGATATAGACATAGAAAATCGAGATATCGATCGTGGAGGCGCGCTGGATGCGGGCGTTCCAGGTCATGAACGCCCCCTCCTTTATGAACACGATCATGAGCGCGATGATGCCGGCGAAGATCATCATGATGAGGAACTGGCGCAGCCGCCCGCGCAGCTGGCCGAGCAGCACCTCGATGCCGACATGCGCGCCCATCCGCAGGCCGATCGGCGCCACGAAGAAGGTAAGCCACACCATGACGAACTTGGCGATCTCTTCCGACCAGGCCAGCGCGTCGTTCATCACGTAGCGCATGAATACGGCGATATCGACGATGATGAGCATGAGGGCGAGCAGGACGATGGCGAGCCATTTGAGGCCCACCATCACATGGTCGTTCACCCATTTGAGCCCGGTCTCGAGCGCTTCGAGCATCGCCGGGAAGGACATCGCGCGGGGCCCCTCTCTCCACTCCGAAGGCGAGCGTAGGGCAGAGCGGGACGGGCCGCAATCGGCTTGTCGAAACCGTGGCCCGAAGCAGGCGATGGGCCTATGATGAGCTCCATGACGGGAGAGGAGGCACGGCCATGAGCGAGGCGATCAGGGTTTTCTGGCGGCCCGGCTGAACCAGCTGCCTGAGAACCAAGGAGTTCCTCTCGGTCCGTGGGATCGAGTTCGACAGTATCGACGTGACGACCCATCCGACCGGCATGGACCTGCTGCGCGAGCTTGGCGCGCGCTCGATCCCGGTCGTCTCGCGCGGCAGGGATTTCGTCTTCGCCCAGGCGATCTCCGACGTGGTGGCGTTTCTCGGCCTCGACGAGGATGTGGGCCCCGAGCTCTCAATGCCGGAGTTGGCGGCGAAGCTCGACATGGTGCTGGCCGCCGCCGCGCGCTATGTGGCCCAGGTGCCGGACGACCGGCTCGGCGACAAGCTGCCCGGCCGCGACCGCGCCTACCGGGTCCTGTTCCACCACATCTTCAACATCGCCGATGCAACGATTTCGGCGATGGAGAGCGGGGAGCCGGTGAACTACGAGGCGCTGACCGCGCCGCCGCCGGACGACATGCAGACCGTGGCGGATATCGTGGCCTATGGCGAAGAGGTGCGCGCGCGGGTCGCCGGCTGGTGGGAGTCGGGGCCGAAGCCGGACCCGGTGGACACCTATTACGGGCCCCATCCGCTGCATGAGATATTCGAGCGCACGGTCTGGCACCCGGCCCAGCATGTCCGCCAGCTCATGCTGATCCACGAGATGCTCGGCATCGAGACCGATGGGCCGCTCGGCGATGAGGACTTCCGCGGCCTGCCGCTGCCCGAACAGGTCTGGGACGGCTGAGCGCGGAGACGACGCCGCCGGACACGCCCGTCCCGTTCCGGGAGGCGCTGGCGGCCTGGACGCGGATCGGGTTCGCCAGTTTCGGCGGGCCGGCGGCGCAGATCGCCCTCATGCACCGCGTCGTGGTGGAGGAGAAGCGCTGGCTCGACGAGCCGCGTTTCCTGCATGCGCTCAATTTCTGCATGCTGCTGCCGGGTCCGGAGGCGCAGCAGCTTGCCACCTATACCGGCTGGCTGCTGCACGGCATACGCGGGGGGCTGGCGGCCGGCCTGCTGTTCATCCTGCCGGGCGCGGTCGTCATCGCCGCGCTCGCCGCCGTCTATGCGCTTTACGGCCGGCTGCCGGCGGTTGAGGCGGCGTTTCTCGGCGTGAAGGCCGCGGTGCTGGCGCTGGTCGTCGAGGCGCTGCTCAGGATCGGCAGGCGGGCGCTCAGGGACGGCTTTGCCTGGGCGCTCGCCGTCGGGGCCTTCGCGGCGCTCTTCCTGTTCGATGCGCCCTTTCCGGCCGTCATCGCCGCGGCGGCGCTGCTGGGCGGCGGGCGGGCGTTCTTCGGCGGCGGAAGCGGGGCAGGCGACGCGGATGCGCCTGCCGGTCCCCCCGGCCCTGCCGGCAGACGAACCGGAACCGGCAGGCTGGCTCTGCTGCTGCTCGCGGTCTGGCTGCTGCCGACGGCGGTCCTGCTGGCGTGGCTCGGCGGCGGGCATGTGTTTTCTGGCATCGCCGTCTTTTTCTCCAAGATGGCGGTGCTGACCTTCGGCGGGGCGTATGCCGTGCTCTCCTGGGTCGCGCAGGAGGCCGTGGCCGCAAGGGGCTGGCTTGCGCCCGGCGAGATGCTGGATGCGCTCGGCCTCGCCGAGACGACGCCGGGGCCGCTCATCCTCGTGGTGGAGTTCGTCGGCTTCCTCGCGGCGTGGCGCGAGGCGGGCGGGCTCGACCCGCTCGTCGCGGGGCTGCTGGGCGCGGGGCTCACGCTCTGGGTGACCTTCGCGCCCTGCTTCCTGTTCATCTTCGCCGGCGCCCCGCATGTCGAGCGCCTCAGGGGCCGGCCCGGATTGCAGGCCGCGCTTGCGGGCGTGACCGCGGCCGTGGTGGGCGTCATCGCCAACCTCTCCGCCTGGTTCGCGCTCAATGTGCTGTTCGCGGAAGGCGCGCTTAGGGAGGCGGGCCCGGTCTCCGTCTATCTGCCGGACCCGGCAAGCCTCGACCTCAAGGCGCTCGCGCTCGCGGCGCTCGCCGCCGCCGCGCTCTTCATGCTGCGCCAGGGCGCATTCCGCACCCTCGCGCTCGCGGCGCTCGCCGGCCTCGCCCTCTTCGCGGTGGGGCTCTGAGCCGTCAGCGGGCCTGCCGGGCCGCGATTGCGTCGGCGATGCGGAGCACGGCCTTGGCTCGTTCGGCGACCGGCACGTCCACCATCTTGCCGTCCACGGTGATGGCGCCCTCGCCGCGCGCCAGCGCCTCGTCATACGCCTCTATCACGCGCCGGGCCTCATCGACCTCCGTTTCGGTCGGACCGAACTCCTCGTTGCAGACCCGCACCTGGTTCGGATGGATGCAGGACGCGCCCTGGAGGCCCATCTTCTTCGACCGGCGGACGATGCGCCGGAAGCCCTCGATGTCGCGGAACTCGGCGATGGAGCCGACGAAGCCCATCGGCAGGATGCCGGCCTCCCGCGCGCAGGCGACCACCTGCTGCTTGAGGCCGTAAAGCGTTTCCTCGTCGGCGGTCATGCCCATGGAGAGGCCGAAATCCTCCGAGCCGAGCGACAGCGAGACGCTGCGCGGGTCGGCATGGGCGATCTCGCGGAGGTTGAGATAGCCCTTCGCGGTCTCGACGGCGATGCAGAGCCGGACCTGCCCCGCAGGGATGCCGCGCTCGGTCTCCAGCTCGGCCACCGTCTGGCTCAGCGCGATCACATGCTCGGCGCTGTCCACCATCGGGCAGAGCAGCCCTGTAAGCTCCGGGATGACGATGGCCTCCAGGTCGCGCACCGCGAGCCGCCAGGGCCGGTTGATGCGCACCAGCGTGTCGATGCCCTGCGAGGCGAAGCCGCGCACGATGTCCGGCGCGGCGGCGCGGGCGGCCTCCTTGGCATTGGCCGCGACCGAGTCCTCGAGGTCGAGGATCAGCCCGTCGGCCCCGACGCCGGGGCCCTTCTCGATGAACTTCTGCGCCGTCGCCGGGATGAACAGCAGCGAGCGCCAGACGGGCAGGCTCATAGTGCGCCCTCCTCCTTGAGCCGGTCGAGGTCCAGGCCGAGAGCGCCCAGGATTTCCTCGTTGTGCGCGCCGATTTCCGGAGCGGGCGTGCGGATGGCGCCCGGCGTGCCCGAAAGGCGCGGGATGACATTGTGCATCGGCAGCCGGCCGAGCTCGTCGTCCGGCAGGTTGACGATCACGCCGCGCTCCTTCGCGTGGCGGTCTTCCTTCAGTTGCCCGGCGGAATAGATCGGCCCCGCCGTCACGCCCTCGCGCTCGAACACCTCCATCGCTTCCGCCAGCGTGCGCTCCGCGATGAAGCCGCCGACGATGGCGTCCACCTCCTCGCGGTTTTCCGAACGCGCGGCCTGGGTGTTGTAGCGCGGGTCGTCGCACATGTCGGCGCGGCCGATGGTGCGGAAGATGCGCATTGCCATGGACTGCATGGAGCCGCTCATGGCGATCCACTCGCCGTCCTTCGTCCGGTAGGCATTGCGCGGCGAGGTGGTGTTGGAGGCGTTGCCGAGCCGGGCCGGCGCCGTGCCCGTCGCGCTGTGG
This sequence comes from Alphaproteobacteria bacterium, assembly GCA_026706245.1. Classification (GTDB taxonomy): domain Bacteria; phylum Pseudomonadota; class Alphaproteobacteria; order Bin95; family Bin95; genus Bin95. The sequence goes on along the minus strand of JAPOZD010000139.1, from coordinate 5,455 downwards.
ATCGCGGCGTCCGGGCCCAAGATGGACACCAGCGGCTCCAGCAGCGAGAGGTCGATCACCTGGCCTTCGCCGCCTTTGAGCTCTACTTCGCGCAGCGCCACCATCACGCCGAACGCGCCGTAAAGCCCGGCGACATTGTCGGCGAGCGCGAGCGGCGGCAGCGCCGGCGGCTTGTCGGGAAAGCCGTTCTTGTAGGCGAAGCCGGACATCGCCTCTACCAGCGTGCCGAAGCCCGGCTTGTGGGCGTAGGGGCCGGTCTGGCCGTAGCCGCTGACCCGCGCGACGACGAGCTTCGGGTTGCGCGCCAGCAGGATATCGGGCCCGAGGCCCATCCGTTCCAGCGCGCCCGCCTTGAAGTTCTCCACCAGCACCTGCGCCGTCGGCAGCAGCTTCAGCAGGACCTCGCGGCCCTTCTCGCTGCGGAGGTTCAGCGAGATGCTCTTCTTGTTGCGCGCATACACCTTCCAGTTGCAGGCCACGCCGGCGGCGGTCCAGTGGCGGAGCGCGTCGCCCTCGGCCGGGTCCTCGACCTTGACGACCTCGGCGCCATGGTCGGCGAGCACATGGGAGATGGCATTGCCGGCGACCAGCCGGGAAATGTCGAGAACCCGCACGCCTTCAAGCGCGCAGGGGGCGTCGGGCCGGTAGTCGAGGTCCATGGGAGGGCATATCCGCGTCGGGAACGCAGCCGATGGTGCGCCATCGCCCCGCCCCCGGCAAGGCCCGGCTGTCGTTGCGCTGCGTCTTCTCTCGTCGTGCCCGAACGCGGTCGGAACGCTAATAGATGCCGGAATCGCCCGAATGGTGATGGTCCATGACCGAATGGGAGGCCGGGCCTGCGAAAAACGATTCGGACGCGTTGTTGTGGATGAGGTGGTCGTGGGTGGCGACAAGGCCGGCAGACGCCAGATACAGCTCGCCGCGTTGCATCCTCTTGTAATCCCGGGAAGCAAGGACAAACAGCAGGACGGCTATCGCCAGAATGGCAATCACATACACCATGGACCGTCTCCCAGGCCGCTCTCAGTCTTGAATTATGGCTTCCGACGACGGTCTCGGCAAGGGCCCGTGAGTTCCGGTTGTCCGGGTCGCAGCGCCGGACTCTACCGGTCAGGCTCCAAGGCGGCGCGGACGGTCCGCAGGCGGCGCAGCAGCAGGACGATGGCGGCGAGGCAGAGGCAGGCGCCGCCGAGCACCGGCCAGGCGAGGCCGATGTGGTCCGCGAGTGCGCCCATGGTAAGCGCGCCCAGCGCCGGGCCGGCGCGGAAGGTGAGGCCGTAAACGCTCAGCACCCGGCCCAGCATGTCGGAGGGCGTGCCCATCTGGATGAGGCTCTGCGCGCCGACGCCCATGACGAGCATGGCGAAACCGGCGGTCGCCAACGCTGCCAGCGCGACGTGGAAATCTCCGACGACCGAGAACAGCGCCACCATGGCCGCATGGACCGCCGCCCCGGCGAAAACGATCACGGCCAGCCCCCTCTGGCTGCCGCGCTGCGCCAGCCAGAGGCCGCCCGCCAGCGCGCCCATGCCGTTGACGGCGACCAGCATGGCAAAGCCTTCGGCTCCCCGCTCGAACACGACATCGGCGAAGGCGGGCAGCAGTTCCACATAGGGCCGCACCAGCAGCGCGCCCGACAGCAGAAGCAGGATCAGCGGACCGACGCCGGCATGGCGGCCGATATAGCGGAAGCCTTCGCCGATCTCCGCGACCAGGGATCGACGCTCGCGGTGCAGATGCTCCGGTCGACTGAGACGCAGCATCGGCAAAACCACGAGGAACGCGGCAAAGGTTCCCGTGTTGCAAAGGAAAGCCCAGCCCGCGCCGGAGACGGGGCCCAGATAGGCCAGCATCGGCCCGGCAAGCGTCGGGCCGATGAAGCGCGCGCTGTTCCAGCCGATCGAATTGATCGCGACCGCCGACGGGATGTCGTCGCGGCCGACAAGCGACGGCACCAGCGACAGGCGCGCCGGCTGCGCCACTGCCGTCGCCGTGCCGAGCAGCAGGGTCAGCAGGAACAGCAATTCCGGCGTCGTGACGCCGGAGACGGTCAGCAGGCCGAGCGTGAGGGCCTGGAGGCAAAGCAGGCCCTGCATCGCCGCGATGATGCCGAGCCGGCTCAACCGGTCGGCGACCGCCCCGGCGAACGGTCCCAGCAGGATCGACGGCAGGAACTCCGCCGTGGCGATCAGGCCGAGATAGAAGGCCGAGCCGGTCAACTCCCAGGCCAGCGCATAGACGCCGGTGCGTTGCATCCAGGTGCCGACCAGCGAGACGGCATTGCCGGTGAAGTAGAGGCGGTAATTGCGGTTGGCGAAGACGCGCCTTATGCCGCTCCCCGCAGGCCGGGCGGCCATCAGTCCAGCCGGTATCCCTGGCGGCGCAGGAAGGCGCCGAAATCCTCGCGCTCGGTGTGCGAGACCTGCCGCGCCTTGTCCTCGGACCAGCCGTAGAAGGCGGCCTCGCCGTAAAGGTCGAGGTCCCGCTGCTTGTCCGCCGGAATGCTGTAAACCGCGTCCCGGCGCCGGTCATAGGCGTCGATGCCGGCGGCCAGCCTGTCGTCGTCATAGCGGTCGGTGTGGACCGTGACCGAAGGCGGCACCCGCATGGAGATATAGCCCTGGGCCGCCGGCCAGCCGACGCAGAGCCCGGCGACCGGGAATACCCATTCCGGCAGGCCCAGCAGCTCCGCGATCCGGAAGGCATGGTTGCGCACGACGCTGATCGGGCAGCAGCCGAGGCCCGCCGCCTCGGCCGAGAGGATGAAGGTCTGCATGGCAAGCGCGGTATCGACGGCGGGGTTGAAGGCGGCGTCCAGATGGTCGTTGGCGAAGGGCCTGCCGCGCAACGCGCAGATTCGCCTGATCCGCCGCCCGTCGCCGCACCAGACCATGAACACCGGCGCCGTGCCGATCCACGGCATGCCCGGGATGAGCGCCGCGATCTCCGCCCGTAGCGCCGGGTCTGCGATGCGCACGACAGAGGCCTGCTGGAGATCGGACTTGGCGCTTGCGGAGAAGGCGCAGGCGAACAGCAGGTCCAGCATGTCCTCCGGCACCGGCTGGTCCGTATAGCGGCGGTGGGTGCGCCGGTCGAGGATCGCCGCGAGCGGGCCTTCCGCCGGCAGGCCGGCGCCGCCGGGCGTCTCGGGGCCGTAACGCTTCGTCACCAGGTCGGCCAGGGTATCGGGCATCGGTTTCCTCTCTGAATCGCGCCGGGAGCGAGCCTACGCCTCCCCGACTCCCGGCGGAAGGCGCAGCCGGCCGCGAGAGCGACTATGGCTTTTGTTCGTGAATATCGAATAAATTCCAGTTTTAATCTTGCTTTTCAGAAAAATATGCTATTATAGGACGAAAGGAAGGAAGAGGCATCCGGAGGCCGCTTCCTCTTCCGCGTCAGCGCCGGCGCGAAAACAGCCCCCGATTCGGCCAACAGGCGAGGTGCGCCCGGCGCCTGGCTCGCGTGCGCAAGCATATGCGGGCAATCAGGCGCGCGAACCGCGCCGGCGCCGACGCCCGCCCGCGGGCGCGGGCGCAGGATACGCGCGAGTTAGGGTCTCGCCGCCGGCCGGCTGGCGGCGGCGCCAACGCCGCCATTCGTAATGTTCGCCGCGTTCAACGCGGCGGCGGGGCAAGCGGAACGAAACAGGAGTGAAAGGAATAAGATATGCCGAAGACAAACAGTCACCGGAACCGGATGGAATACCCGTATCCCCATGCCCGGACGGGCCATGGCATATGCGCCGCACGCATGCAGATCATGACATCGCATGACACATCGCACAGTGTCCCGCCGGTCCCCATGACAAAACATGACACTCCATGACAAGTCGGGCTTGGCCCTCCGCTCCCGGGGCCGCAAACTCGAACCCTTCCGCCCCGGACAATCGAAAGGCGCTCCACCCGTGACCGATGGCATCCGTTCCGGCCTCGCCCAATACGGCGACGCCGGGCTCTCCTTCTTCCTGCGCAAGGCGTTCATCAAGGCGATGGGCTATTCCGACGAGGCGCTCGAACGCCCCATCGTGGCCATCACCGACACGTTCAGCGGCTACAATGGCTGCCACCGCACCGTGCCGGACCTGATCGCCGCCATCGAGCGCGGCGTCATGCATGCGGGCGGGCTGCCGATCCGCTTCCCGACGATCTCGATCCACGAGAGCTTCTCCCACCCGACCTCGATGTTCCTGCGCAACCTCATGGCGATGGACACGGAGGAGATGGTCCGCGCCCAGCCGATGGACGCCGTGGTGCTGATCGGCGGCTGCGACAAGACCGTGCCGGCGCTGTTGATGGGGGCGGCGAGCGCCGGAATTCCGGCCATCATGGAGGTGACGGGGCCGATGATGACCGGGCATTTCCGGGGCGAGAGGCTCGGCGCCTGCACGGACTGCCGGCGGCTCTGGGGACTCTACCGGGCCGGCGACATGGACGAGGCCGAAATCGAGCTCGCGGGCGGGCGGCTGATGCCGACAGCCGGCACCTGCATGGTGATGGGCACCGCCTCCACAATGGCGCTGATGACCGAGACCATCGGCATGATGCTGCCGGGCGGCGCGGCCATCCCGGCGGTCCATGCCGACCGTCTGCGCCATGCGGAGGCCACCGGGGCCCGCGCCGTGGCGCTGGCCGGGGAGGGGCTGACTCCCGACCGCATCATGACGCCGGCCGCCTTCGAGAACGCCTTTCGCATGCTGCTTGCCGTCGGCGGCTCGACCAACGGCCTGATCCACATGGCGGCGGTCGCCGGCCGGCTCGGGATCGAGGTGGACCTCGACGCCATCGATGCGATGGGCCGGGAGACGCCCGTGCTGGTGGACCTCAAGCCCTCCGGCCAACACTACATGGAGGATCTGCACCGCGCGGGCGGCGCGGCGCCCATCCTGAGGGAGCTGAGGGCTTTGCTGAATCTCGATGCGCTGACGGTGACGGGGCGCACGCTCGGCGAGGAGATCGAGGGGGCGGCCGACGAGCATCCGGGCCAGGTGGTCGTGCGGCCGCTGGCGGACCCGATCTGGCCGGAAGGGGGTGTCGCTGTGCTGCGCGGCACGCTCGCGCCGGACACGGCGGTCATCAAGCAGTCGGCGGCGAGCCCGGAGCTACTGGTGCATGAGGGCCGGGCGGTGGTGTTCGACGGGCTGGAGGACCTCGCGGCGCGGATCGACGACCCCGGCCTCGATGTGGCGGCGGACGATGTGCTGGTGCTCCGCAATGCCGGACCGAAGGGCGCGCCGGGTATGCCGGAGGCAGGCTCGATGCCCATTCCGAAAAAGCTCGCGGCACAGGGCGTCCGCGACATGGTGCGGATTTCCGACGCGCGCATGTCGGGCACGGCCTTCGGCACGATCGTGCTGCATTGCTGCCCGGAGGCGGCGGTCGGCGGGCCGCTCGCGCTCGTCCGTACGGGAGACCGCATCCGCCTCGACACGCCGGGGCGGCGCCTCGACCTGCTGGTG
>JAPOZD010000423.1:1930-11390 GCA_026706245.1 Alphaproteobacteria bacterium | reverse complement strand
ACGGGGACCTGTCCCAGAATGCCGAGTACCACGCGGCCCGGGACCGGCAGTCCTTCATCGAGGGCCGTATGGCGGAGCTCGAGGACAAGGTCTCGCGGGCGGAGGTGATCGATCCCTCCCAGGTTTCCGGCGACAAGGTGATGTTCAGTGCACAGGTGACCGTCGTGGACGAGGAGAGCGACGAGGAATCCTGCTACCGCATTGTCGGCCAGGACGAGAGCGATGTCGCCCAGGGCCGGCTCTCCATCGCCTCGCCGCTGGCGCGGGCGATGATCGGCAAGTCCGTCGGCGACCAGATCGAGGTCGATGCGCCCGGCGGCGCGCGCTACTACGAGATCGTGAAGATCGACTACGCCTGAGCCCGCATGTCGTCCCGTGCAGTCGGCGCCGTCGGCCGGTTCATCCGCCGCAAGGAGGACCTGCGGTTGCTGACCGGCCGGGGCCGCTTTACCGACGACCTGCCGCGGCAGGAAGGCGAGGCGGCCATGCAGGTGCTGCGAAGCCCGCATGCCCACGCGCGCATCCGCAGCATCGACACGGGCCCGGCGCGCGCCATGCCCGGCGTGCTGGCGGTGCTGACCGGCCTCGACGCGCGCGCCGAAGGCTTTGCCGACATCCCGCACGACCCGCTGCCGAAGACGCGCAACGACCTGGCATTGACCGGACCCGGCGGCTCGGAGGTCTTTATCGGCGCCCATCCGCTGCTGCCGCACGACACGGCGCGCTATGCGGGCGAGGCTGTCGCGGCCGTCATCGCCGAAACGCCGGCGCTTGCGGCCGATGCCGCGGAACGGATCGCCGTCGATTGGGAACCGTTGCCGGCAGTCGCCGATACCCGCGAGGCGGCGGCCCCCGGCGCGCCGCTCGTCTGGGACGGCCGCGCCGACAATGTGCTGGTCGATTGCCGCTTCGGCGATGCGGACGGGGTGGCGGCGGCCTTCGCCTGCGCGGCCCGCATCGTCGAGCTGGAGACGCACCTGCCCCGGGTCGCCGGCGCGCCGCTGGAGCCACGCGCCGCGCTCGGCGCGTTCGATGCCGCGACCGGGCGCTATACGCTGTACGCGGGGTCGGGCGGCGCGGTGCGGCACAAGGGTGAACTCGCGGCGGTGCTCGGAATCGACCCCGACCGGCTGCGGGTCGTCTGCGGCGATGTCGGCGGCAATTTCGGCGTGCGCAACCGTGTATATGTCGAGTTCGGCATCGTGCTCTGGGCCGCCCGGCTGACCGGCAGGCCGGTGCGCTGGGTAGCGAGCCGGTCCGAAGCCATGGTCAGCGATTACCAGGGCCGCGACCTCGTTTCCCGCGCGGCGCTGGCCCTCGATGCAAACGGCCGATTCCTCGCCTTGAAGGCGGACAATATCTCCAATGTCGGCGCGCGTTGCGTTTCGCTTTCGCCGCTCGGCAAGGGCGCCATTCTGGTGACGGGCTCATATGACATTCCCGTGGCGACCGTCCGCGCGCGGGCGGTGTTCAGCCATACCGCGCCGACCCAGGCCTACCGCTCCTCCGGACGGCCGGAAGTCTGCTTCGTCATCGAGCGGCTGGTGGACAAGGCGGCGCGGGAGCTCGGTTTCGATCCCGCAGCGCTCCGCAGGGCCAATTTCGTCCGCTCCTTCCCCTACCGCAATGCGCTGGGCGCGGTTTATGACAGCGGCGAATACGAAGCCGCGCTGGACAAGGTGCTCGCACTCTCCGACGAAGCGGGATTCGCCTCCCGCAAGGCGGCGGCGGAGGCGCGGGGCCGCCGCTATGGGCGGGGCGTCGCCCATTATGTCGAATCCTCCATCGGTTCGCCGCGCGAGCAGGCCGAACTGGTGCTGACGGAGGACGGCCGGCTGGAAGTGCTGGTCGGCACGCAGCCGAGCGGGCAGGGCCATGAGACCGCTTTCGCCCAGGTCGCGGCCGACGCGCTCGGCATTCCGTTCGAGCGCATCGACATATCGACGGGCGACACCGACCGTATCGCCGTCGGCGGCGGTTCGCATTCGGGCCGGTCGATGCGCATGGCGGGCGAGGTCATCCGGCTGGCGGCCGAAGACCTTATCGACGCGGCGCGCCCGCTGGCCGCGCGCCGGCTTGCGAGCAACGACATCGCCTTCCGGAATGGCGGGTTCGACGGCCCGTCGGGGCGGGCGCTGCTGACGGAGCTCGGGCCGCTCCGGGTGCGGCGCGAGAACCTGTTCGAGCCGGCGGTCTATCCGAACGGCTGCCATGTGGCCGAAGTCGAAATCGATCCGGAGACGCGCACGGTGCAACTCGCGCGCTACGCCGCCGTGGACGATGTTGGCCGTGCGGTCAATCCGATGATCGTCGAGGGCCAGACCCACGGCGCCGCCGCGCAGGGCATCGGCCAGGCCATGCTGGAGGAGGTCGTCCGGGACGAGGCGGGCCAGCCGCTGGCGGGCTCCTTCATGGACTATGCGATGCCGCGCGCAGACGACCTGCCGGCCTTCGCCACAGCCCTCCACGAAGTGCCTTCGCCCACCAATGCGCTCGGCGTCAAGGCGGGCGGCGAGGGCGGCGCGGTGCCGTCGCCCGCCGCGATTTTCAACGCGGTTGCCGACGCTCTGGGCGGCGCGGAGGGATTATCGATGCCGCTGGCGCGCGGGTTCCGGGCGCTGCCGACGAAAGAGGAATGACCGGCGGCGCGACCCTCACCACGGGATCGTGCGCCCCCGCCAGTCGAGGAAGGTTCCGGACTGCCTGTCGGTGAGGCGCTCGGCGATGCGGCGCATGCCGCGCGCGCTTTCCTCCGGCGTCACCGGAGCGTGCGCGCCGCCCATATCCGTGGCGACATGGCCCGGATGCAGGATCGCGACCCTGACCCGGCCCGCCAGTTCCAGCGCAAGGGTGCGGGCCGCCATGTTGAGCCCCGCCTTCGAGCTGCTGTAGGCGTAGCGGCGCACGCCGGCGGCCTGCGAAATCGAGCCCAGCTGGCTCGTCACGAACACGATGGTGCGCCGCTCGCTCGCTGCGACATGGCCGGCGAATGCGGCCGCCATCGCCACCGGCGCGATCGTGTTGATGCGCAGGCACCGGGCCCATTCCTCCGTGTCGAGCCGGGCGAGCGAGCGGGTGTTGGGGGAGTCCACGCCGGCATTGTTCCAGAGCAGGTCGATGCGCTCGTCCCGCCAGCGTTCGGCGAGCGCGGCCATGCCTTCGTCGTCCGTCACATCGAGGCGGGCGGCATCGGCGATGCCGTCGAGGCCGGCCAGCGCCGCCGGGTCGCGGCACACGGCCAGCACCCGCCAGCCGTCGGCGAGATAGCCGCTCGCCAGCGCGCGGCCGATGCCGCGCGCCGCGCCGGTAATCAGGGCCGTGGGCACTGGGCCGTGACTTCGATCTCGATCTTCATGGCGGGATCGACCAGCCCGGCGACGACGACCGCCGTGGCGGCCGGGCGGATATCGCCGAATATCTCGCCGAACACCGGCATGAGCGCCGGGAAATCGCCCGCATCGGTCAGGAAATAGGTGACGCGCACCACATCCTCGAAACCGGCTCCGGCCTCCGCCAGCGCCGCCCCGATAATGCCGAAGGCAAGCCGTGCCTGCTCGACGACGTCTTCGGGAATCGCACCGGTCCCGGGGTCCGCCCCGGTCGTGCCGGCGACATGCACCCAGCCGCCCTGCACCACAGCGCGGGAATAGCCGGCGGCCGCCTCGAAACGGCCGCCGGAAGAGATAAGCCGGCGGGTCACGCTGCGCGTTCGATGGCCATGGCGGTCGCTTCGCCGCCGCCGATGCAGATGGCCGCGACGCCCTTCTTCGCGCCGTTCTTCTGCATGGCGTTGATGAGCGTCGCCACGATCCGCGCGCCCGATGCGCCGACCGGGTGGCCCAGCGCGCAGGCGCCGCCATGGACATTCACCTTGTCCGCCGGGAGGCCGAACTCGCGCATCGCCGCCATCGGCACCACGGCAAAGGCCTCGTTGATCTCGTAGAACTCGACCTCGTCCTTGTCCCAGCCGGTCTTCTCGAACAGCTTCTGCATCGCGCCGACGGGCGCGGTGGTGAACCAGCGCGGCTCCTGGCTGTGGGAGGTATGGGCGGTGATGGTCGCAAGCGGCGCGAGCCCCCGCCGTTCCGCCTCGGAGCGGCGCATCAGCACCAGCGCCGCCGCGCCGTCGGAGATCGAGCTGGAATTGGCGGGCGTCACCGATCCGTCCTTGGCGAAGGCCGGCCTCAGGCTCGGGATCTTCTCGATATTGGCGGTGAAGGGCTGCTCGTCCTGCCCGACGACCGACTCGCCGCGCCGCGTCTTCACCGTCATCGGCACCATTTCGCCCGCGAACGTGCCGTCCTCATTCGCCGTGCGGGCGCGGTTCAGCGAGCGGATCGCGAATTCGTCCTGCTCCTCGCGGGTGAACTGGAAGTGCCGTGCCGTCTCCTCGGCGAAATGGCCCATCAGCGCGCCCGGCTCATAGGCGTCCTCCAGCCCGTCCAGGAACATGGCGTCCTCGAAGCGTCCATGGCCCATGCGCATGCCGGCGCGCGCCTTCTCCACCATATAGGGCACATTCGTCATGCTCTCGAAACCGCCGGAGACCATGACGTCGTTGGTGCCGGCGAGCAGCAGGTCGTGACTCAGCATGGTGGCCTTCATGCCGGAGCCGCAGAGCTTGTTGATCGTGGTGGCGCCGGCCGATTTCGGGATGCCGGCATGGATGGCGGCCTGGCGGGCCGGCCCCTGCCGCTGTCCGTGCGGCAGCACGCAGCCGAGGATCACCTCATCCACATCTTCGGCCGCCACGCCCGCGCTCTCGAGCGCGCCGGTGATCGCGCGCGTGCCGAGCTCCGGCCCCGTTGCGTCCTTGAGCACGCCCTGGAAACTTCCCATCGGCGTGCGCGCCATGCCCACAATGACGACCGGATCCGCGTTCATCGCCCACTCCTTTGTTGCAGTGCAGCATTAACCATAGCGCATCCGCCGCGTTTGTCCAACACCCATGTGCAATCGGTCGCAGGCCGCGCATCGGGGCTTGACATTATCTCTGTTTGTTCTATATATGTATCCATAACCGTTGACCGAACGGGAGGGGGCTATGGCCTGAGCCCTAGCGGAAACGGGCGCGCGGCGTGCCCGTTCCGCAGGAGTTTTCGACCCGCAATGCCGCCGGCCGAGGCCGGGCGGCAAGCGGGAGGGGTGCGGCCGCCGCGATGCAGGAAGGGGAGCCGTATCTCACTCAACCTGACCCCCCGGGCGGCGGCGGCGCGGCCGCAAGCGGGAGCGCGGCAGCCGATGGGGCGGTTCGTTCGACCTGGCCGGTCAAGAGCTCCGGTGCGGCATAGGGAAGAGGGAAAAGAGCGATGACGGACGAGCGGCCGAGCGGGCCGGAAGACGGACTGCCGGGGCCGAGGCGGGGCCGGGCCGTGGACCCGGACCTGCGGGGGCGGGCGGTGGCGGCCGTGGTGCGCCACGGCATGGGCATCCGGGCCGCGGCCCGGCATTTCGGGCTGGGCGAGAAGTCCGTCCAGCGCTGGGTGAAGCAGTTCCGCGAGCGCGGCCATGTGCGGCCCGGCAGGCAGGGCGGCAGCCGTTCGCGGATCGAGCCCGAGCGGCAGCGGATCCTCCGCATCCTGGCGGCGCGGCCGGAGCTCTCCATACGCGGGCTGCGCGACGCGCTCGCCGCCGAGGGGCTGGCGTTCAGCGCGGCCACGGTACAGCGCTTCCTGAAACGCCATCGCCTGGAGCGCAAACACCGTCTCGCCCGCCGGCGCAGGCGGGGCCGGGGGTAGCGGATAACGGTTGGAGGATAGCGGGAACCCGCGGCGCGCCGGATCAGCGGGCCCGCCGGCTCCATTCCATCCAGGAGCCGTCATAGAGATGCAGGCGCTCCTCGGGATAGCCCATCAGGTAGAGCGCGAACATCGGCGTGGCGGCGCGCACGCCTGAATGGCAGTAGAAGATGTGGTCTTGCGCCGGCCCGAAGCCCGACTGCCGGAGCAAGGCGCCGATCTCGGCGGCAGTCCGGAACTCCGAGGGCCGGCCCTCATCCGCCCTGCGAAACGCCCGCCAGCCGATGAAGCGGGCTTCGCCGATGGGGCCGGTTCCCTTCCACTCGGGGATGTCGCGCGCGTCCCAGAGGTGGGTTCCCGCGTCCGGACGGGCTTGCGCAACCTCATCGAAGCCGGCCGTCCAGCCGTCCAGCGCGGGCGCGGCGGTGAAGGTCCCGGCATCGGGAGCCGCGCGGCCGGGACCGCGCTCGACGGCGTAGCCCGCTTCGTCCCAGGCCCGCCAGCCGCCGTCCAGCACCCTCACATCGGTCTTCCCGTAGAGCCGGAACAGCCACCAGAGGCGCGCAGCGTCATAGGCGTCGTCATAGACGACTACGGGAGTTTCGTCGTCTATGCCGAGGCCGCGTGCGAATGCCTGGAACCGCGCCCGGTCCACTGCCATGCCGTGGCGGTCGGTATAGACGCGGCGGGGGGTGTGGCGCGCACCCGGAATGTGCCCGAGCAGCCAGGCGCGCTTCCCGACCGCCGCCAGCACCGCTGGCCCGGGGCCCGGTCCGCGCAGCAGGGAATTCAGTTCCGCGGCGCCAATGAGCGCATGGCCGCGCGGGAAGCCCTTGTATCGCTCCGCCTCCAGCGGTCCGGCCGCAAGCAGGAAGGCAAGGGACAGGAGGACGGTGCGGACCATCGCGGTTCCTCTTCCCCGCGCCGAAAGGCGGCCTTCTACGGCCCGCTGCCGAACAGGTCGTACAGCATGGCGGCGACCTCGCCCTCCAGCGGGAAGGAGAGCATGCCGAGCACGGAATAGCCGAGCAGCCAGGGCATGGCGTAGAAGCGGAACAGGAAGAAGAACCAGGCGACGTAAAGCGGCACGACCGGGTCGATCAGGAAGCCGGGCGTGACCGGCTTGAAGACGCGCAGGATCGGGTCCGTTATCTTCACGAAGGCCTTCATGAAGAAGAAGTCCGACGTGACGGGAAGAAAGATGTTCATGGCGGAGCGGCCCACCAGGGTCCACATCGCCACGCCCAGTACATAATCGAGAAGCACCACCCAGCCGGGCAGCGTATGCGCGAGGCTATCCATGCCGCCCCGCCGAAAGAGATGCCGGCGCGGCTGGAGGCGGGGCCGAAGCCCCGCCTCCGTCAGCGCCTTGAGGCCGGTCTGGCGTCAATGCGTCTCGGCCAGGATGGAATCGCCCGTCGGGATACGGGTTTCGTCCACCATGGCCTGCGTTTCCGCATCCGGCTCCGGCGTCATCAGCGACACCACCACCATGGCCACCAGCGAGACCGGCATGCCGACGATGCCGAAGCGCAGATGGTCGAGGCTGAGCCAGGTTTCGCCGGTGGTATAGGTCCACCAGAGGTAGATGGAGCCCGCCGCGAAGCCGGCGATCATGCCGGCGATGGCGCCCTCCCGGGTGGCCCTCTTCCACCAGATGCCGAGCACAAGGGGGAAGAACAGCCCCGAGTTGGCGAAGCAGAAGGCCCATGCCACCGCGCCCAGGATGCCGGTGAGCTGCAGCGAAGCCACCAGGGCCGCCAGCGCGCCGATGCCGACCAGCAACACGCGGGCCACCACCAGGCGGCGGCGCGTATCGGCCTGCGGGTCGATGATCTTGTAGTAGAGATCGTGGCTGAGCGCATTGGCGATCGCCAGCAGCAGCCCGTCGGCGGTGGACATGGCCGCCGCCATGCCGCCCGCCGCGACCAGGCCGGAGATCACATAGGGCAGGCCCGCGATCTCGGGCGTGGCCAGCACGACGATGTCGGGCCGCATGAAGAACTCGTTCAGCTGCACGATGCCGTCGCCGTTCTGGTCCTGAACGGCGAGCATGCCTACATGGGCCCAGTTCTGGATCCACTCGAGCGCCATCACGTCCTCCACCGCCTTGCCGACCACCGCGGTTGCAAGCGTCGGGTCCAGCAGCTGCAGCTTCGTCAGCGTGGCGAGCGCCGGCGCCGAGAAATACAGCAGGAAGATGAAGAACAGCGACCAGCCGACCGACTTGCGCGCCTGGCGCACGGACGGCGTCGTGAAATACCGCATCAGGATGTGCGGCAGCGACGCCGTGCCGGCCATCATGGCAAGCGCAAGCGTGACGAACTTCCAGCTGTCGAGCGAGGTCTGCGGGTCGAAGTGCGGCGTCGTCAGCACTCTCAGCCCCGCCACGGCCTCGGCCGCCGGCTGCAATCCGTATTCCGCCTCCAGTTCCTTGATTCGCAGCGCCGCGTCGCCGTAGCCGAAGTGCGGGATGATGCCGAAGCCCTGTTCGTTCGACATCCAGATCAGCGGCACCAGATAGGCGATGATGAGCACGATGTACTGCGCCACCTGCGTCCAAGTCACGCCGCGCATGCCGCCCAGCATGGAGCAGAGCAGGATGCCGAGCAGGCCGAACCACACGCCGATCTCGAACGGAATGTCGAGCGCCCGGGCGGCGATCGTGCCGGTGGCGTTGATCTGCGCCGTCACATAGGTGAAGGACGCAACCACGAGGACGAAGACCGCGCAGAACCGCGCGAGGTTGCCGCCGTAGCGGGTGCCGATGAAGTCGGGCACGGTGTAGCAGCCGAACTTGCGCAGATAGGGCGCCATCAGCGCATTGACCAGCACATAGCCCCCGGTCCAGCCGATCACGAAACCGAGATAGGGGTAGCCGCCGAAATAGATGCCGCCGGCGAGCGCCACAAAGGACGCGCCGGACATCCAGTCCGCCGCCGTGGCCATGCCGTTGTAGAGCGACGGGACCTCCCGGCCCGCAACATAGTAGGCGTCCACCTGCATGGTGCGCGACAGCCAGCCGATGGTGGCGTAGATCGCGAGGGTGAAGAGCAGGAACAGCACGCCGATGGTCCTGGCGCCGACGCCGAACTGCTCGATAATGGCCATGAGGGCGAAGAAGGCGAGGAAGCCCAGCGTGTACAGCGCGTACACCTTCCCCAGCCTGTCGACGAACCTCGTGCCTTGCGCTTGTGTGTTCATCAGCCGCTCCCCTTACTCTTCGGCCACCCCGTGCTCTTCGTCGATATTGTCCTGGAAGATGTTCTGGACAACGATCAACAGCACGAAGATGATCAGCGAGCCCTGCACGATGAAGTAGTAACCGAGCGGGAATCCGAGGAAGGACGCCGCGTCGAGCTCCTTGGCGAACCATGGCACCACGAATCCGAACAGGAACCATAGCGCCAGGACTACGTAGGTTAGGGTGGAGGTTTTCCTCCAGTGCGCTTGCCGAGTTTCGGCGCTAACTTCCGCCATGCGTCTCTCTCCCCTTCCTTGTCACTGTTAGGGCGTGGGTCCCCCCGGCCTTGCGGTTCGCCGCTTCGGCCTTCGTCCCGCCGCCGGGGATACCGCACGGAGCCAGAATCGCCTATAGTCGAGATTCTTTCGCCTGTGAACCCGAAAAAAGCGGATATGTTGCGCAAAAGCGTTCTCGGTCTCGCAACATTTGTGGAAAGACTTAGTCCGCGTTTCGACCGTCACAGGCTCAATGCGGCGGA
>JAPOZD010000423.1:0-1920 GCA_026706245.1 Alphaproteobacteria bacterium | reverse complement strand
TGTGCTGGCCGACTTTCTGCGCACACGCTCTTCTTATGTCGCGCAGACTTCGCTCTATGGTTATCTGAAGACGCGAATGGGCACGAGCTTCCGGATTTATTTCGAGGACGACACCTTCTCGGCCTCGATCCGCACCGCGGCCGTGAAGCTGTTTCTTTCCTGTCTTGCGGATTTGACGGTGTTTGCGGCGGCGCTTTCGGAAAGGGACGGGGCCCTGCCGCCCGGCGGCGCGGCGGCGCTGGCGCAGCACTGTTTCCGGCAGGCGGCGGAGCGGGGTCTGGCGGATGCCGGCGCGGGCCCCGTGCCGGCGGAGACGCTGGAGCGGTTCGATCTCCGGCTCCGGGCAACCGACTGGCCGGCGGCGGCGGCGGACGGCCGTCACGCCTTTGCCGGCAGCGAGGCCGATCTGGTCCGGTTCGCGCCGGTCATCGACGAATACAAGGAGCTCGACCGGGAAATCGTCATGAACTCGATTCGCTTCCGCTGGCGCGACGTGCGCGACCAGCTCCGCCGCAGGATCGACGCCCCGGCGCTGGGCGATGCGATGCGGCAGGACGGCGGCGGGGCGGCGGATTGCTGACGCGCGGGATCAGCCTGCCGGGCCGTCGTCCGGCTTCGGGTGCAATTGCCGCCCGGCGACCCAGCTTGCCCGCACGATGCGGTCGTCGCCCAGGATCATCAGCGCGAGCAGCGTGTCGGCGAGCGTTTCGCTGAGCGCCTCGCGCGCCGCCAGCAGCGGCGTGGCGCACGGGTCGAGCACGACGAGGTCGGCGAAGAAGCCCGGCTCCAGCCGCCCGATTTCGTTTTCCATGCCGAGCGCTTCGGCATTGCCCAGCGTTGCAAGGTAGAAGGCGCGTTCCGGCGCAAGCCGCCTGCCCCGGAGTTGCGCCGTCCGGTAGGCCGCGCCCAGGGTCGCGGGAAGCGAATAGCTTGTGCCGCCGCCGATGTCGGTGGCGACCGCCAGGCGCGGCGCTGCGGCCCCGGCGTCCGGCGAATAGGGCCCGATGTCGAACAGGCCCGAGCCCAGAAAGGCGTTCGAGGTCGGGCAGTGGACTACCGCCGAGCCGGCCTCGCCGAGCCGCTCGCGCTCGCGCGCCGAAAGGTGGACGCCGTGCGCGAACAGGCTCGTCGGCCCGAGCAGGCCGAAACGGTCATAGACATCGGTGTAGTCGGCGGCGTCCGGGAACAGGCGGGCGACCTCGGCGATTTCCTCCGGCGTCTCGGAAAGATGCGTCTGCATCAGCGCGTCGGGATGGCTCTCCAGAAACTCGCCCGCCGCCGCGAGCTGCGCCGCCCCCGATGTGATGGCGAAGCGGGGCGAGACGGCGTAACGCAGCCGTCCCCGCCCGTGCCAACGTGCATGGAGCCGCTCGCTCGCGCGGAGCCCGCCCTCGGCATCGTCGCGGAGAACTGCGGGCGCACCCCGGTCCATGAGGGTCTTGCCGGCGGCGAGCGCCATGCCGCGGCGCCCGGCGGCCGCGAAGAGCCGGTCGGCGGCTTCCTCGTGGACGGTGGAGAAGACGAGCGCGGCCGTCGTGCCGTGGGCCAGGAGGAGGTCGAGGAACGTCTCGGCCGCGGCCGCGGCATGGTCGCCGTCCGCATAGCGCGCTTCTTCGGGGAAGGCGAAGCGGTCGAGCCAGTCCAGCAGGCCGCGGCCTCCGGCGGCGGCGATGCGGTATTGCGGGAAATGGATATGCGGATCGACGAAACCCGGCAGCACGAGGCACTGCCCGTAGTCGAAGCGCGGCGCGCTCTCGAAATCCGCTGGCAGGTCGGCGGCGGCCCCTGTCCAGGAGATACGCCCGTGTCGAAGCGCAAGCGCGCCGCCCGGACTGTCGCGGACGGCGGCCCGGCCGCGCGCGGCCCGGCCGCCGGAAAAGTCGATCAGGCGGCCCAGAACGACGGCATCGGCGCCGTTCC
>JAPOZD010000056.1 GCA_026706245.1 Alphaproteobacteria bacterium | reverse complement strand
TACGGCGGCCCCCCGGAGACCGGCTCATGACGACACCTCCGCAACCGCCGCAGTCGTCGCCATTTCGATTTTTGCCGACGGGAGCCCTTGCATTACTCCTATAGCGATTATCATATTTTCCCTCTCGTAAGCTGATTCAGTGCATCAAGATCATGGCCGTATCTACCGCAGCATCAGAACCGTAATCACGCATCAGGCTACTCTATCTGCCTCCCCACGACAACGCATCATCGCTATTTCAGTTCCCCAAGTGCAACTATAGCCTCCAGATCCTTCCATGTAGGTCAATGCAATTTCGTGGCATCGCCTCTTGCTAAACCTGACTATATCCTCTATTCAAGCCTCCTTCATGGGAGGAATGCGACCCTCTGTCAGATAGTGCCCTACAAGCCTAAATCTCATTTGAGATTTACACCGCCTCCGCGATCAACACGAGGCCGGAGAGGCAGAGGAGGCCGGTGACGATGCGGTGGAAGAGCGCGGCGTCGATGCGCCGGTAGAGGCGCGCGCCCGTCCAGGCGGCGGCGAGCGCGACCGGCAGGCAGATGGCGGCGGCCGTCAGCGCGGCGAGGTCCATCGCGCCTGCCACGGCCATCGCCGCGGCGGCAAGCGCCAGCACGACGAGGTTGAAGGGCTGGTAAACGGCGCGCTGGGCGTCGGCGCTGCCGCCTCTCAGCCTGAGCCAGATCACCGGCAGCGGCCCGGAGAGGCCCGCAAAGCCGCCGAGCACGCCGCCGCCGAGCCCGACCGCTGCGTCGGCCGCGCGCGAGGGCGGCGGCGAGGGCAGCCGCCTCGCCATCGAGAGCAGCGTGTAGCCCACGAGCAGCAGCCCGACGGCGAGCCGCAGCATGTCGGGCGAGGCGACGGCGAGCGCCGCCACGCCGAGCGGCACGCCCAGGACGCCGCCGACGAGATAAGGTCCGGCGCGGCGCCGGTCGAAGGCATGGCGCACGAAGAGCGACGCCACCGCCTGCCCGCCGACGGAGACGAGCGCGACCAGCGGCGGCACCGTCCCCGGCTCCAGCGCGTGGAACCACACGCCGGCCGCCGCCAGCCCCGTGCCGAAGCCGGCGAGGCCGGTCACGAAGCCGCCGGCGAGCGCCCCCAGCAGCAGGAAGGGAAGCGCGGCGCCGTCAATCCCCATGGGGAAGGCCCGGCGGATCGCAGGACAAGGCGGGCGGCTTCAGGCGAGCTTCGCCATCGCGCGGGCGATGCGCCGGCCGGCCTCCTCCAGCCGGTCGAGCGGGGCCGCATAGCTCACCCGGACATGCGGCGAGAGGCCGTAGGAGGCGCCCTGCACCACGGCCACATGCGCCTCCTCCACCAGGTAGTCCGTCACCGCCGTGTCGTCCTCGAGCCGCTTGCCGGCAGGCGTGCGGGCGCTGATGGCGGAGGCGACCGAGGGATAGACATACATCGCGCCTTCCGGCGCATGGCAGGGCAGGCCCGCTTCGTTGAGCGCGGCGACCATGAGGTCGCGGCGCTCGCGCATGACCTGCCGGCGCTCCTCGACGATGTCCTTCGGCCCGTCGAGCGCCGCCAGCGCCGCATGCTGCCCGACCGCATTCGGGCAGGAGACGAGTTGGCCCTGGAGCTTCCCCATCTCCCGGACGATGTCGCGCGGCCCGCCGGCGAAGCCGACCCGGAAGCCGGTCATCGAATAGGCCTTGGAAACGC
Organism: Alphaproteobacteria bacterium; assembly: GCA_026706245.1. Taxonomy (GTDB): domain Bacteria; phylum Pseudomonadota; class Alphaproteobacteria; order Bin95; family Bin95; genus Bin95. The sequence goes on along the minus strand of JAPOZD010000056.1, from coordinate 9,784 downwards.
CGTTGATCGTGAGCGTGCGCGGGAACAGTTCCGGGGCCACATTCGCGATCGTGGCGAGCGGCGCGTCCGTGTAGAGCAGGTGCTCGTAGATGTCGTCCGCCATCACATGCACATGGGGGTGCCGCGCCAGCACCGCGGCGAGCGCTTTCAGGTCCTCCGCCGAATAGGCGGCGCCCGACGGGTTGGAGGGCGAGTTGAGCGAGAGCCACTTCGTCTTCGGCCCGATGGTGGCTTCCAGATCCTCCGGGAGCAGCCGGAAGCCGTTCTGCTGCGGGCAGGAAACCGGCACCGGCACGCCGCCTGCCAGCCGCACAAGGTCCTCATAGGCGCCCCAGAAGGGGGCGGGCAGGATCACCTCGTCGCCCGGCGCCAAGGTCGCGAGGAAGGCGCAGGAGATCGCCGCCTTGGCGCCCGTGGTCGCCAGCACCTCGTCGGCGGCGTAGTCGAGGCCGTTCTCGCGGCTGAACTTGCGCCGGATCGCCTCCTTGAACTCGGGCGTGCCGTCGCGGTTGGTGTAGCCGACGACGCCGTTCGCCATCGCCGTCTCCGCCGCCTCGCGCACATGGTCCGGCGGCGGGAAGTCGGGCTGCCCGATAGTGAGGTTGATGACATCGATGCCGTCGGCCGCCATGGCGCGGGCGCGCATCGCGGCGTTCTGGCTGGCGGAGGCCTTGAAGCGGCGCATCCTGGGCGCAATGATCGACATGGGAAACCCGCCCCTCCCGAGGCCTCGCAACGGCGCGGGGTTATAGCACCGAAAGGAGAACCGCCCCATGCCGGACAAGTCATCGCGCTGCATCACCGTGGCCGCCGCCCAGATGGGACCCATCGCCCGCGCCGAGCCGCGCGCGCAGGTCGTCCGGCGGCTCGTGGAAATGATGCGCGAGGCGCATGGGCGCGGCGCCGGGCTGGTGGTCTTCCCGGAACTCGCGCTCACCACCTTCTTCCCGCGCTGGTTCATGGAAGACGAAGCGGAACTGGCCGCTTTCTACGAGGCGGAGATGCCGGGGCCGGAGACGCAGCCGCTCTTCGACACGGCCGCCGAACTCGGCATCGGCTTCTATCTCGGCTATGCGGAACTGGCGCGGGAAGGCGGGCGCGAGCGGCGCTACAACACGGCCATACTCGTGGACCGGCAGGCGCGCATCGTCGGCAAATACCGCAAGGTGCACCTGCCCGGCCACAGCGAATACGAGCCGGCGCGCCCCTGGCAGCATCTGGAGAAGCGCTATTTCGAGGTGGGCGATCTCGGCTTCCCGGTCTGGCGGACGATGGGCGGCGTGATGGGCATGGCGCTCTGCAACGACCGGCGTTGGCCGGAGACCTTCCGCGTGATGGGCATGAAGGGCGTCGAGCTGGTGATGCTCGGCTACAACACGCCGGCCGCCAACTCGCTCGGGCCGGAGCCGCACCATGTGCGGATGCTGCACAACCATCTCTCCATGCAGGCCGGCGCCTACCAGAACGGCTGCTGGGTGGTCGGCGTGGCCAAGGCCGGCCACGAGGAAGGCTGCGACCTGATGGGCGGAAGCTGCATCATTGCGCCGTCGGGCGAGATCGTGGCCCAGGCGCACACCCTGGAGGACGAGGTGATCGCCTATGACTGCGACCTTGAGGAAGGCCGCTTCAACAAGCAGACGATCTTCAACTTCGCCGCCCACCGCCGCCCGGAGCATTACGGCATCATCACAGCGCAAACCGGTGCGACCGAACCCGGAAAGGAAGACGGCACGTCGCTGTAACCGGTGCGGCGTCAGCCCTCCGGGCCTGCCGGCGCGCGTCCGTAACGGTGCAGCCCCGGGCCTTCGGCCTTGAGCCAGCGTTCGGCGGCGTCGGTTTCGGGACAGAGGCGGCGGCAGAGGCTCCAGAAGCGGGGGCCGTGGTTCATCTCGCGGAGATGCGCCACCTCATGCGCGGCCAGATAGTCGAGCACGAAGGGCGGGGCCATGACCGCGCGCCAGTTGAAATTCAGCCGCCCGGCGGCGCTGGCGCTGCCCCAGCGGGTCTTCTGGTCCCGTATCGAGATGCCGCCCGGTTCGACGCCGAGCGCGGCGGCATGGCGGGCGGCGGCCTCCTCGAAGGCCAGCCGCGCCTCCCGCCTGAGCCAGCCCTCCACGAGCCGTTCGCAGCCGGCGGCGGTCGCGAGCAGGATGCGGTCCTCCTCCACCCGCAGCGGGTCGCGGAGCCCCGGAACGACGCAGATCAGGCGCGACCGGCCGCGGAACGGGACGGCCGCGCCCGGCCGGAACGGCACCGGCTCCGGCGTGTCCCGCAGCCGGGCCTCGATCCATTCGCCACGGCTCTTCAGGAATGCGAGGCCCGCCGCCTCGCTCGCGCCGGGCGGCAGGGTCAGCCGCACCTCGCCGCCCTGGACCCGGAGCGAGATGCGCCGCGCGCGCGGATTGCGGCGGACGGCGACCCGGAGCCCGCGCCCGCCGAGCCGGACCTCCCTATAGCGCCCAATCGACAATGTGGCGTTCCAGGTCTTCCTGTTCGGTCCCGGTCTCGTCCTCGGAAACCACCTTGCCGCGCACCGACATCTGGGCGAGATGCACCGTCTCCGGATCGCCCGAGACCAGCGGATGCCACCAGTAGAGGTCCTTGCCCTCATACAGCAGGCGGTAGGCGCAGCTCGACGGCATCCAGGGGATTTCGGCGATATTGCCCGGCGAGAGCTGGATGCAGTCCGGCACGCGGGCCTTGCGGTTGGCATAGTCCGTGCAGCGGCAGCTTTCCGGGTTGAGCAGCCGGCAGGCGACGCAGGTCGGCTCGATCTCGCCGGTGTCCGCCCATTGGATCTTGAGCAGGCAGCATTTGCCGCAGCCGTCGCAGAGCGACTCCCACTCCTCCGGCGTCATCTCGTCCAGCCGCTTCTCGCGCCAGAAGGTCACGGGCCCCGTCCGCCTTGCCCCGGGCCCGGTTCCTCCTGCCGTTCCTCTCCGGTGAGGCCGAGCGCCCACATCGCCGCCAGCACCCCGCCCTTGGCCACCGGCAGCAGCACCGCGACGAGCGCCAGCGCGAGCGCGGGCCAGACCAGCGCCTGCAGCCAGAGCGGCGGCGCCCAGCTCTGCTCGGCGAACAGCAGCAGCGGCACGACGACATGGCCCGCCACCAGAATGGCGATATAGGGCGGGAAGTCGTCGGCGCGGATATGGCCGAGCGGCTCGCCGCAGCCGCCGCAGGACCTGACGGGACGCAGATAGCCCGCGAACAGCGGCCCCCGGCCGCAAGCCGGGCAGCGGCGGCGAAGGCCGTTGCGGAGGGCGGGTCCGAGCGCGCGCGCCATGCCCGGCAAGGTGCCGCCGCCGCGAGGCAGGGTCAAGCCGCGGCAACTGCCGGCAGGCGCCGGACGGCCGAGGTTTCGCAGGCGCGGGCGAGCGGCTATCGTTCACGCCGGTCCCCGTCCCGTCACCGAGTCGAGAGGCATGTCCGAACTCCTCTGGGAACCGTCCGCCCGGCGCAAGGCGGCGAGCAACCTTGCGGCCTTCATGGCGCGCGCCAATGCGGAAAAGGGCGCAGGCGCAAACGGTTACACCGCCCTGCACCGCTGGTCGGTCGAAGAGCCGGAGGCCTTCTGGGACCTGCTCTGGGACGATGCCGGCATTGTCGGGGACAAGGGTGCTGCGCCCTATCTGGAGGACGGGCATCTCATGCCGGGCGCCCGCTTCTTCCCGCGCGCCCGGCTCAACTATGCGGAAAACCTGCTGAGGCTCCGCGGCGAGGCGCCGGCGATCGTCTTCCGGCGCGAGGACGGGCGCCGGCGCGTGTGGCCGCGCGACCGGCTCCGCGAGGAGGCCTCGCGCATCTCGCAGGCGCTCGCGGCCGCCGGGATCGAGGAGGGCGACCGGGTGGCGGCCTTGCTGCCGAACATGCCGGAATCGGTAGCCGTCATGGCGGCAACGGCGGCGCTCGGCGCGGTCTTCTCCTCCTGCTCGCCGGATTTCGGCGCGGCCGGCGTGCTCGACCGCTTCGGCCAGATCGAGCCGCGCATCCTGTTCGCCGTCGACGGCTACAAATATGCGGGCCGCGACCACGACATCCGCGCAAAGCTCGCCGAGGTCGCCGCCGGCCTGCCCACGGTCCAGACCGTCGTGGGCATCCCCTATCTAGCCCGCGAGCCGGACATTGCCGCCGTGCCGAAGGCGGTGTCGCTGGAGGACTTCGCGGGCAGTTTCGCGCCCGGCCCGATCGCCTGGAACCGCGGGGCCTTCGACCGCCCGCTCTTCATCCTCTATTCGTCGGGCACGACGGGGAAACCGAAATGCATCGTCCACGGCACGGGCGGCGCGCTGCTCATGAATCTGAAGGAGCACCGCCTGCACGCGGATGTCCGCGAGGGCGACCGGGTGTTCTACTTCACCACGCTCGGCTGGATGATGTGGAACTGGCTGCTCGGCGGCCTCGCCTTCGGGGCGGCGCTGATGCTTTATGACGGCTCGCCCTTCCACCCCGGCCCGGAGGCGCTCTGGGACTTCGCCGGGGAGGAGGGCATCACCCATCTCGGCCTTTCGGCCAAATATGTCGATGCCGTCCGCAAGGCGGGGGTGGAGCCGGCGGCCGGGCGGCGGCTGGATGCGCTCCGCAGCGTGCTCACCACGGGCTCGCCGCTCGCGCCCGAAAGCTTCGACTGGCTCTACGGCAGGGCGAAGGCGGACATGGCCGTCGGCTCGATGTCGGGCGGGACGGACCTGCTCGGCTGCTTCGTCGGCGCCAACCCGCTGGGCGCGGTCCATCGCGGCGAAATCCAGGCCCCGCAGCTCGGCATGGACGTGCGCGTGTTCGACGGCGGGGGCCGGGACGTGCGGGACGAGAAGGGCGAGCTGGTCTGCGCGCGGCCCTTCCCCTCCATGCCGGTCGGCTTCTGGAACGACCCGGACGGCGCGCGCTACCGCGAGGCCTATTTCGCGCGCTGGGACAATGTCTGGCGCCAGGGCGACTTCGCCTCCATCTCGTCGAAGACAGGCGGCATGGTGATCTACGGGCGCTCGGACGCGACGCTCAACCCGGGCGGGGTGCGCATCGGCACGGCGGAGATCTACCGCGAGGCCGAGTCGATGGACGAGGTCGAGGAGGCGCTGGCGATCGGCCAGGAATGGGACGGCGACACGCGCATCGTGCTGTTCGTGCGCCTCGCCCATGGCGCCATGCTCGACGACGCGCTCCGGGACCGCATCCGCCGGCGCATCCGCGAGCATGCCTCGCCGCGCCATGTGCCGGCGGTCATCGCGCCGGTGGCCGACATTCCGCGCACGCGGTCCGGCAAGATCGTCGAGCTTGCGGTGCGCGACGTGGTCCACGGGCGCCCCGTCGCCAATGTCGAGGCGCTGGAGAACCCGGACGCGCTGGAGCATTTCCGGGGCCTGCCGGAACTCCGGGCGTAAGGGAGGAGCGGGGCATGGAGCACTGGTATCCGAAACGCCGCTTCGGCGACCTCTATGACGAGGCGGCGGCGCGCTGGCCGGACCGCGAGGCGCTGGTCTACCGCGACCGGCGCTACACCTTCGCCGAAGCCGCGGCGAAGGTGGACGAGGCGGCGCGCGCGCTGATCGGCCTCGGCGTCGGCCCCGGCGAGCATGTCGCGCTCTGGCTCACCAATTGCGACGAATGGGTGTTCATCCATTTCGCGCTGGCGAAGATCGGCGCGGTCACCGTGCCGGTGAATACCCGCTTCCGCACCCGCGATCTCGCCTATGTGCTGAAGCAGTCCGACAGCGCGATGCTGGTCGCGCATGACGTGTCGGGCCCGGTGGACTATCTCGCCATGCTCCGCGAACTCGACCGGGCGGACTTTCCCGAACTGCGCGGGATCGTGCTGGTCTCGGAGGGCGAAGCGCCGGAAGGCTTCGCCGACTGGCGGGCGGCGCTTGAGACCGGCCGCGCCGTGCCGGAGGAGGAGCTCGGCGCCCGCGCGGCCGCGGTCGCGCCCGATGACGTGGCCTTCATCATGTACACCTCCGGCACGACGGGCTTCCCCAAGGGCGCGATGCACAGCCACAAGCTCATCCGCAACAATGAGGAGCGCGGCTTCAAGCTGGGCCTCACGGTCGAGGACACCATCCTGAACTACCTGCCGCTGTTCCACGCCTTCGGCTATTCCGAGGGTGCGCTGATGTCGCCGCTCTTCGGCACCCGCCAGATCCTGACCGCGACCTTCGATCCGGACGAGTGCCTGGACCTGATCGAGGCCGAGGGCGTGAGCGTCATGCACGGCTTCGAGGCGCATATGAAGGGGCTCTGCGAGGCCCAGGAGGCGCGCCCGCGCGACCTCTCCAGCCTGCGCACCGGCCTGTTCGCCGCCGGCATGAAAAGCGCCACCCCCGTCTGCCGGCGGGGCGCGGAGACGCTGAAGCCGATGCGCGCCGTCTCCGGCTTCGGCATGACGGAGGTGTGGCTCGGCGTCACCGTCGGCTCCGTCGATGACGGCCTGGAGCGCCGCACCGAGACCTCCGGCTACCCCGCCCCCGGCTATGAGCTGCGGATCGTCGATCCGGAGACGCTCGCTTCCTGCCCGCCCGGAATCGAGGGCGAGCTGCAGGTGCGCGGCTTCAGCCTGATGCTCGGCTACTACAAGAAGCCCGCCGAGACCGCCGGGAGCTACACGGAGGACGGCTGGTTCCGCACCGGCGACATGGGCCTGTGGCGCGAGGACGGCTACATGCGCTTCCTCGGGCGCTACAAGGACATGCTCAAGGTGGGCGGCGAGAATGTCGATCCGATGGAGGTGGAAGGGCTGCTGCTCGACCATCCGGAAATCCGCCAGGCCGCCGTGGTCGGCGCGCCGGATGCGCGGCTGGCGGAAGTGGCCGCCGCCTATGTGGAGCGGGAGCCGGGAAGCCGCCTCGACGCCGCGGCCGTGACCGCCTGGTGCCGGGGCAAGGTTGCGAGCTTCAAGATTCCGGCGCATGTCTTCTTCATCGACGAATTCCCGATGACCGCATCGGGCAAGATCCGAAAGGTCGAACTGCGCGCCGACGCGCAGAAACGCATAGAACAGCGCGCCGACGCGCAGAAACGCATAGAACGACGCGCCGACGCGCAGAAACGTATCGAACCCCGGGGGGACATGGCGGCATGCTGAAATCGCCGATCTGCGAGCTGTTCGGCATCGAACACCCGATCCTGCTGGCGGGCATGGGCGGGGCCAGCACGCCGGAGCTCGCCGCCGCCGTCTCCAATGCGGGCGGGCTCGGTATCATGGGCGCGGCCGGGCTCGGGCCCCGCCAGCTGCGGGAGTGGATCGCCCGCTGCCGGGACCTGACCGACAAGCCCTTCGGCGTCGATACGCTGCTGCCGGCCTCGGTGCGCCGGGGCGCGAACAAGGGCTGGCCCGCCAACGGCCCGCAGCCGCGCGACCTCGTGCCGGAATACCGCGAACGCGCGCAGGCCTTCCTCACGCAAGAGGGCATTCCCGAAGCGCCCGAGGAGGCCGTATGGCCGCAGCAGGATGGGCCGGCGCTCTTCTCGAAGGCGTTCTTCGAGGCGCAGATGGAGGTGGTGATCGAGGAGGCCGTGCCGGTCTATGCCTCCGGGCTCGGCAGCCCGGCCGCCTGGCTCGACCGGCTGCGCGAGCGCGGCACGAAGGTGCTGGCCGTGATCGGCACGGTGCGCCATGCGCGGCAATTGCTCCCGGTCGGGCTCGATGCGCTGGTCGCCCAGGGCCATGACGGCGGCGGGCACAACTCGCCCATCGGCACCATGGCGCTGATCCCGCAGGTGGTGGACGCGGTGGAGGGCAAGGTGCCGGTGCTGGGCGCGGGCGGCATCGCCGACGGGCGCGGCGTGGCGGCGGCGATGATGCTCGGCGCGGACGGCGCCTGGGTGGGCTCGGCCTTCCTCGCCTCCGCCGAGTCCGGCATCGAGCCCGGCCAGAAGCAGGCCATCGTCGATTCCACGGAGGAAGGCACCACGGTCTCCCGCTCCGTCACCGGCAAGCCCGCGCGCATCATCCGCTCCAAATGGACCGAGCTCTGGGCGAACGACCCGGAGCGCGAGCCGCTGCCCATGCCTTACCAGGGCTACATCTCGCGCCCGGTCATGGTCGCGGCCAATCTCGCGGGCCGCGCCGACGTCAACCCCGGCTTTGCCGGCCAGGGCATCGGCATGGTCCGCGCCGTGCGCCCGGCCGCGGACATCATGGCGGAGCTGGTCACGGACGCCGAAGCCGTGCTCCGCGCCCGCAGCGCCGCCTTCCTCGGGGGCTGAGGGGCCGTGGAATTCGGGCTGTTCCTCGAATTCGGGGTCCGCAACGGGCGGGCGCCGGACGACATCTTCCGCGAGGGCTTCGAGCTGGCGGACCTTGCCGAGCGCCTCGGCATGCATTCGGTGTGGCTGGCGGAGTTCCACTTCATGCCGGACCGCTCGGTGCTCTCCTCGCCGATTGCCGTGGCGGCCGCGCTCGCCGCGCGCACCAGGCGCGTCCGGATCGGCATGGCGGTCTATGTGCTGCCGCTCACCCACCCGCTGCGCGTGGCGGAGGAGGTGGCGACGGTTGACCAGATCAGCGGCGGGCGCTTCGATTTCGGCATCGGGCGCAGCGGCTTCGTCGCGCAATATCGCGGCTACGACATCGACTACGGCGAGAGCGAGGCGCGTTTCGACGAGGCGCTGGAGGTGTTGCGCGGCGTCTTCGCGGGCGGGCGGTTCTCCTATGAGGGCCGCTATTACCGCGTGCGCGATTCCCAGCTGATGCCGCCCGTCCACCAGAAGCCCCACCCGCCCATGTATATGGCGGCGACCTCGCCGGCCACCTTCGCCAAGGTCGGCGCGCTCGGCCTGCCGCTCTTTGTCGGGCTGCGCGGCGACGGGCTGGAGCCGCTCGCCGCCAATATCCGCGTCTATCGCGAGACCTGGGCGGCGGCGGGCCATCCGGGCCGGCCGACCGTGCATCTGCGCGTGCCGGTCTATGCGGGCGCGACGCCTGAGGCCGCCGTCGCCGAGGCCCGCCCGACGCTCGTCCACTATTTCGAGCGCCAGGCGCGGCTGGTCGCGAGCCAGGGCGCGAAGAAGGGCGTCGGCCGGGGCGGCGCGTCGGCGACCGCGGCCCGGCTCGCAGCCCTCACCTGGGAGGACATCCGGGCACATTATGTCGCCGTCGGCTCCCCCGCAGAGCTTGTCGAGACGCTGGGGCGCTGGCGCGAGACGCTCGACATCGACGGCGTCATGGTCGAGACCAATGCCGGCAACGGGCTGACCGAGGAGCAGGCCGCCGACAGCGTGCAGCGCATAGCCGAAGAGGTCATGCCCGCCCTCGGATAGGGGCAGCCCCGGCTTTCCGGAACTGCGGCGCATGGATGATACCAACGGTCGTTGATCGGAACCCATTCCGGCTTCGACGCCCGCCGCCCCGATCGCCCCCGTCCGTCATGCCCGGACTTGTTCCGGGCATCTCTCTCAACCACCTTCACCGAGCGGCCGCATGGATGCCCGGAACAAGTCCGGGCATGACGATATGGGGGGCGGGCATGACGATATGGGGGGCGGGCATGACGATATGGGGGGCGGGCATGACGATATGGGGGGCGGGCATGACGATATGGGGGGCGGGCATGACGATATGGGGGGCGGGCATGACGATGGAGAGGGCCGGCCCTTTCGAGCCGGTCGCGGCTGTCCCGGCGGCGGCGCTCCGGCCGGAGACGCCGGCTGGACGGGCGGGCTGTTGCGATGTGTCATGGAATGACATGTTAACTCGTGTTTTGTCATGGTAGTGGTTGTGGAAGGCTCCCCGGCGGGAGGAGAGGGCAGGCTGGATGAGGGGCATGGGGTGCGGCGGCTCCTTTCGTGC
>JAPOZD010000171.1:10070-11504 GCA_026706245.1 Alphaproteobacteria bacterium | reverse complement strand
GGGCAATCAGGCGCGCGAACCGCGCCGGCGCCGACAGGCGCCCGCGCGCACGCGATACGCGCGAATCAGGGTCCCGCCGCATCTGGTGTGGGGCGGGGAGAACGGAGCGACGAGGGAACGAAACGCGATGGAGGAACGACATGCAAGAGGTGGACAAATACAGCTTCGGCGAAGCGAAGGAGGGAGATTCCAGGAAGGGCGGCCCCATGCCCGAAGCGGCTACAGGCTATGCGCCGTCCGCATGCAAAACATGACATCCCATGACGCCGCGCGGCCCCCTCACGACGAAACATGACATCCCATGACACAGGCGAAGGGGTTCTGCCGGCGGGGCCTCCGCGCCTTTTTCGTCACCCTCGCGCGCCTTTCGTCGCCCCGGCCCCCGAGCCGGGGTCCATCCGTAGCCCCCGATGCAGCCGCAGCCGGTGGGGAGCGGGACGAACTGCTTGGCGCTGCGGCAATAACCAGGGCTGGGCCCCGGCTCGGAGGCCGGGGCGACGGTTGAGGGACATGACGGATCATGACATCCCATGACGCAGGCGAAGAGGGGCGGTGGTTGGTGAATAGCGGACAGTGGATATGCAGGCCGGCTTCCCTTTTGCGTCGCCCCGGCCGGAGCGCAGCGGAGAGCCGGGGCCTCCCTGCGGCGTTGCTCATGTTGCGCGAGGCCCCGGCTCCCCCACCGGTGCGCGGGGGCAGGCGGGGGCCGGGGCGACGGTATAGAGGCCATCGGCCCCTACCCGCAGGCGAGGTTCTCCGGCAGGTTTTCCTGCTTCACATGCGGGCCGCAGATGGTGCGGATGACGCCGTCCGGCACGAAGGCGAGGAAGGCGAAGGCGAAGGTCACGTCGTGGACGGCATCGACCAGCCCGCCGTCCGCCGCGCGGCGCCGCACGGTGACATTGCCGATGTCGCGGCCCTCGCGGATCACCCCCTTGTCGAGCGCCGAGTTCTGGCCGGGCGCCCATTCCAGCACGAGGTCGCCCGCCTCGATGCGCCGCTTCTCCCGCAGCAGGTCCAGGGTCCAGGCCTGCCTGCCGACCATCGCGACGCGCGCCAGCGGCGGCACCGCCACCAGCTTGTATTCGCCCCGGTAGAGGAAGGGCCAGTGCGCGCCGTCATAGCCGGCATAGGGGTTCGCGCCGTAGCTGCGCAGCGTGTTGTCGTTCGGCATCAGCACCTCGCCGTCCGGCGCGGCGGCGGCGAAGCGCTCGAAGCTCTCGACGCGCGAGGGCAGCATGGTCAGCCGCTCGCCCGTCAGCTCCCCCACCATCGCCTCGCCCAGGAACTGCTGCCACCAGCTTTCCGTCTGCCGGTCCCACATCACGAGGTCGGAGAAGCGCAGGAGGCCCGTCGTGCCGAAATCGAGCACCCGGCCCGCGACCCGCCGGTCGAACACCAGCGCCGGCAAGCCCGTGGCGGTCACCTACTGCC
>JAPOZD010000171.1:0-10060 GCA_026706245.1 Alphaproteobacteria bacterium | reverse complement strand
GCGACCCGCCGGGCGAACACCTGCGCGGCGTCGCAGAGCGGGCAGTAGGTGACCGCCACGGGCTTGCCGGCGATGGTGTCGTTCACGATCTCGTGCCAGATCAGGATCGCCAGCGGATAGGCGCGGCGCGCGCCGTCCACCGAGAGCGAGATCACCGGCTCGGTCGGCGCGATCAGCGTCTCCGCCTCCGCCACGGACACGAAGACGGGATCGTCGATCGGCGGGATCTGGTCGCGCGCGACGCCGCCGGACGCGATCTCCTCGAAGGGCACGGAATGGCGGCTGAAATCCGTGTTGGGCCAGGCCTTGCGCCAGAACCGGTCCGGGCCCGCATCGGCGGCGGGCGCGGGCATGGCGGCGGGCAGGACGGCAAGGGCGATGAGGACGAGGCCGGCGAGGATGCGCATGGGGGACCGGGCTCCGTGGCGGAAGGGCGGCGGCGACTATGGCCCGTCCGCCCCCGCCCGCCAAGGCCGCGGAGGACGCTGCGAGGCCGTATCCGTCGCCCCGGACTGCGATCCGGGGCCTTGCGCGGCCGGAACTCCGCTGCAGGGAGGCCCCGGATCGGCGTCCGGGGCGACGAAGGGATGCGGGACCCGGCGCCTCAGTCGAGGCCGCTTACCGTCTCCGCTGCCAGCCCGCGCACCACCGCGCGGAGCGCCGCGTCGCTGTCGGCCGCGCCGCCGGCGGCCTCGAAAGCGGCGCGCTGGCGCTCGGCCGAGGTGCCGCGGGCCGCGATCTGCCGAGCGCGCTCCACCTCCGCGGTGCAGCCGAGCGCGTCCGCGTCCTCCTTCACGAGTTCGAGAAGCTCGTCGGTGAGGTCTGTGAAGGGGACGAGCGCGCGCTTGCCGAAATCCACCAGATTGCTGCGGCTGCCGTAACGCTGCGCCAGCCAGCGGTTCTCCTGGATCAGCATGTTGGGGTAGTCGCGCCAGCGCTGGTTGCCGAGGCGCAGCCGGTAGAGCATGCGCAGGATGCACTGGAAGAGCGCGGCGACGGCGAGCGCGTCCTCCATGTCCGGGCAGACGTCGCAGATGCGCATCTCCAGCGTCGGGAAGCGCGAGCTCGGGCGCAGGTCCCACCAGATCTTGGAGCCGTCCTCCAGGAGGCCCGAGCTGGTCATGTGTTCGATCAGGCGCTGGTATTCGCTCCAGCTCACCAGCGGCTCCGGCAGGCCGGTGCGCGGCATGGCGTCGAACACCGTCAGCCGGTACGACGCGAGCCCCGTGTCCTGCCCCTGCCAGAAGGGCGAGGAGGTCGTCAGGCAGAGCAGATGCGGCAGGAAGTAGCGGGCCTGGTTCATCAGGTCGATCCGCAGCTCCTCGTCCTCTATGCCGACATGGACATGCATGCCGCAGATGAGCATGCGGTAGGCCACGGCCTGCATATCGTGCGCGAGGCCCTCATAGCGTTCCTTGTGGACATAGTCCTGCTGGCGCCAGTCGCCGAAGGGGTGCGTGGAGGCCGCGACCGGGGCGAGGCCGTGATTGCCGCAGGCCCGCGCGACGCCGCTCCTGAGCCGGCGCAGCTCCGCCCGCACCCCGCTGATGTCGCCGCAGACCTTCGTGCCGATCTCGACCTGGGCCCGGAGGAACTCGTTGGTAACCTGCTCGCCGAGCGCGCTCACGCATTCATCGACAAGGCCCTCCGGCGGGTCGGAGGCAAGCGCGCCCGTCTCCGCATCGACCAGGAGATACTCTTCCTCCACGCCCAGGGTGAACGCGGGCTCGGCAATCGCCATGGGTCCGTCCCTCCGCCGCCGGGAGCCGGGTGCGAGCATAGACCGGGCCCCGGGAAACCGGAACTCCGCCCGACAGGCGGTGACGCCGGATGCGCAGGCGCGCGCTATAGTCCCCGCCGACTGACGGAAGGAAGCCCCCATGCAGTTCGGCGCGATGGTCAACACCAAGATCGACGAGTGGCAGACGCTGAAGCTCGCCGAGGAGCTCGGCTACGATTCCGGCTGGGCGCCGGACAGCCAGATGATCTGGTCGGACTGCTACGCCGTGCTGGCGCTGGCGGCCGCCAACACCTCGCGCATCCGCCTCGGCACCGGCGTCGCCATCCCGGGCACACGGCTCGCCCCGGTGACAGCGCATTCGATCGCCTCCATCAACCGGCTTGCGCCCGGCCGCGCCTTTCTCGGCATCGGCACCGGCCACACCGCCATGCGCATCATGGGCCACCCGCCGATGAAACCCGCCGCCTTCCGGGACTATCTCCGCACCGTGCGCGGGCTCCTCCACGGCGAGGAGGTCGCGTTCACCCATGACGGCGTGACGCGGCCGATCCGGTTCCAGAACCGGGAGATGGGCTTCATCGGCTTCGAGCCGCCGGTGCCGATCCATGTCGCAGCCAATGGACCCAGAGCGCTCGAGATCGCGGGCGAGCTCGGCGACGGGCGCATCTGCGCGGGCGCCGAGCCGCTCGGCGTCATGGCGCGCAATCTCGACCGCGTGAAGGCTGGCGCGGCGAAGGCCGGCCGCTCGCTGCCGGAGGATTTCCACGCCTCGACGCTCACCTTCTACTGCGCGATGAAACCGGGCGAGAAGGTGAGCGACCCGCATATCGTCGAGGAAATCGGCGCACAGGTGGGCGCGACCCTGCATTACTGGTGGGAGCATGCGCGCATCGTCGGCCATGACGGGTTCGTCCCCGACTATGCCCGCGACGACTGGGAGCTCTACAACCGCTTCCTGAAGGACCTCGGCATCCCGGACGACCGGATGCATCTCCGCGTCCACCAGGGCTACTGCTCCTACCTGCCCGAGGCGGAGCACCGCTTCGTCACGCCCGCCACGGTGCAGGCGACGGGCGGGCTGGTCGGCGAGCCGGACCTCATCGTCGAGCGCATCCGGGCGATGGAGGCCGCCGGCTGCCGGGAGATCGTGCTGCTGCCGCCCAAGGCGGTGGACCGGCGCAATTTCCGCCGGTTCGCCGAAGAGATCATGCCGAAGTTCCGCTAGGCCGGGTCCGAAGGGAAGCGCTCTGCGATGACGACGGCTCCCGGCATGCGGCCGGCGCTCGGCGTCACCGTCGTCGGCCTCGGCACGGCCATCGGCTCGCTCGACACGGCCGTCAATATCGCCTTCCCCGACATCGTCCGCAGCCTCGGCATTGAGCTCGGCGACATCCAGTGGGTCGTCATCTGCTACGTGCTGACCTATGCGAGCCTGATGCTGGTCTGCGGGCGACTGGGAGACCTTTTCGGCCATGCGCGGCTGTTCCGTATCGGGCTTGCCTGGAGCGTCGCCGCCTTCATCGCCTGCGCGCTCGCGCCCGCCTTCGAGATCCTGCTTGCCGCGCGCGTCGCCCAGGGCGTCGGCACGGCGATGGTGCTCGCCGTCGGCCCGGCGCTGGCGACGGCCTACTTCCCGGAGTCGTCCCGCGCGCGGGTGCTCGGCGCCTACACGCTGCTGTTCGCGCTCGGCGGCGCCGTCGGCCCCTCGCTCGGCGGCCTGCTGGTGGACGCGATGGGCTGGGCCGGCGTGTTCTGGTTCCGCGCCCCCATCGCGCTGGCGGCCTTGCTGCTGTTCCGCGCGCCGCCCGCGGCCGCCGCAGGCGGAGGCGCGCCCCGTTTCGACGCGGTGGGTGCCGCGCTGCTGGTCCTCGCGCTCGGCTGCCTGCTGCTCGGCATCAACCGGGCGGCGAGCGGCGGCTGGTTCGGCTTTGCGCTGCTGCTGGCGGCGCTCGCCGCCGGCGCCTGGTTCGCGCTCCGCAGCCACCCTTCGCCCATCATCCGTCTGGCCCCCTTCCGCCGGCCGGGCTTCTCCATACCGGCGGCGAGCAACATTGCCGTCAATCTGGTCGGCTTCGCGGTCATGCTGCTCGTGCCCTTCTGGCTCGACCGGGTTGCCGGGCTGGACGTGCTGACCGCGGGCGCGCTGCTCGCCCTCTCGCCGCTCGGCATGGCGCTCGCCTCGCCCTTTGCCGGGCGGTGGGTGCAGCGCCGCGACGGCAGGCTGATTGCGGCGGCAGGCGCGCTCGCGGTGGCGGGCGGGCTCGCCGGCATCGGCCTCTGGGGCGCGGCGCCCGGCATGGCCTTCGTCGCGGGCGCGCTGCTGCTGCACGGCGCGGGGCTCGGCATCTTCCAGGTCGCCTATCTGGAGGTCGCGAGCGCGAGCCTGCCGCTGGCCGACCGGGGCGTGGCCGGCAGCCTCGTGATGATGACGCGCACGCTCGGCGTGGTGCTGGGCGCAACCGGCCTGATGCTCGCCTTCAACACCGTCGGCGGCTCGTTCCTCTACGCGTTCGCCGCCGTGTTCCTCGGCTCCGCCGCCGTCCCGGTCCTGGCCGCCCTGGCCCTGGCCCTGGCGACCGACAGGGCTTCCCGGTAAGCCGGCAGAGCCCGGCCTGTCCTACGCATTGTCCTCCAGAATCATCCCCGCTCCCTTCTCGGCGATCATGATGGTGGGGGCGTTGGTGTTGCCGGTGGTGACTGTGGGCATGACCGAGGCGTCGATCACCCGGAGCCCCTCCAGCCCGCGCACCCGCAGGCGTGAATCGACCACGCACATGGGGTCCTCGCCCATGCGGCAGGTGCCGACCATGTGGTAGATCGTCCGCCCGGTATGGCGCACGAAATCCTCCAGCGCCGCCTGGCCGTCCACCTCCGGCCCCGGAGACGTCTCGCCCTGGGTGATGCCGGCGAAGGCCGGCTGGGCGAAAATCTCGCGCGCCTGACGGACTCCCTCCACGGCGACCCGCAGATCGTCCGGGTCGTCGAGCATGTTCGGGCGGATCGCCGGCGGCGTGAACGGGTCCGGCGAGACCGCGACGATCTCGCCGCGCGAGGAGGGCCGCGCAATCGAGACCGCCACCGACATGCCGGGCTCCTGCTCCAGCCGCCCGAAATCGTCGTCGTTGAAGCTCGCGGGCGTGAACAGGAGCTGGATGTCCGGCGAGGCCAGCCCCTCGCGCGAGCGGGTGTAGCATTGCGCGCTGGAGACGCCGAAGGTGAGCGCGCCGTTCCCGAACAGCGCAAACCGCGCCATCTCGCGCACCAGCCGCCAGCCGCGCGAAAGCTGGTTGACCGACTGCTGGCCGCGCACGCGGTGGGAGATGCGCACCGTGTAGTGGTCCGAATAGTTCATTCCGACGCCCGGCAGGTCGTGGCGGACCTCGACGCCGATCTCCTTGAGCCGGTCCGCCGGCCCGACGCCCGAGATGTGCAGCAGATGCGGCGAGTTGACGGTGCCGCCGGAGACAATCACCTCCCGCGCCGCGCTGACTTCCCGGTCCCGGCCACGCAGGCGGAAGGCGACGCCCGTGCAGCGCTTGCCGTCGAAGCGGAGCCCGGTCGCATGGGCATCGGTCACGACCCGCAGGTTCGCCCGCCCGCGCGCGTCGCGCAGGAAGGTGCGCGCGGTCGAGCCCCGGAAGCGCCCGTTGCGCGACATCTGCGAATAGCCCACACCCTCCGCCGGCGGGCGGCCGCTCAGATCCCTCGCGAAACTGTGGCCCGCTTGTTGGGCGGCTTCGACGAAACGGTGGGTAAGCGGCAGGACCGTCCGGTAGTCCTCGACCAGGATCGGCCCCGACTTGCCGCGCTCGCCGGGATCGCCCGGCCCGTAGCGCTCGATGCTCTTGAAGTGCTGCTTCACGTCGTCATAGGACCAGCCGCGCGCGCCCATCTGCGCCCAGCTGTCGAAATCGGCCGCGTTGCCGCGGATGAACAGCATGCCGTTGATCGAGGACGACCCGCCCAGCACCTTGCCGCGCGGGCAGTGGAAGGCGCGGTTGCCGGTCTTCTCGTCGGGCTCGGTGTAGTAGTTCCAGTTGACGACCGGATGGGTGATGAGCTTCAGCACGCCCGCCGGCACATGGATCAGCGGGTTCGTGTCCCTGCCGCCCGCCTCCAGCAGAACCACTTCCGCGCCGCCCGCGCTCAGCCGCTCCGCCAGCACGCAACCGGCGGAACCGGCCCCCACGATCACATAATCGGCTTGCATGGTCCTCAACCCTCCCTTGGCCCGCCCTATTGCCGGGCGATGGTGTAGCCGGCCTCTTCCCTGTCCCAGGCGCGGGGCGGCAGGCCGGCGTCGCGGAGTTCGCCCTTGCGCAGCTTGCCGGATGCAGTCTTCTCGAAACCGCCGACGAAATCCACGAAACGCGGCACGGCATAGCGCGGCATGCGGGGCACGCACCAGTCGAGCACTGCGACCGGGTCCGGCTGTGCGCCGTCCTCGGGCAGCAGGACCGCCAGTACCTCCTCCTCGCCGCCCGCGCCCTCGACCCTGACCCCGACAACGGCGCTCTCGGCGATTTCGGGATGCGCATTCAGCACCTGCTCGACCTCGAAGGCGGAGATGTTCTCGCCCCGGCGGCGGATACAGTCCTTCATGCGGTCCACATAGTGCAGGCGCCCGCGCTCGTCGAACCGCGTGGCGTCGCCCGTGTGGAACCAGAGATTGCGCCATGCCTCCACCGTGCGCTCCGGCATCCGGTAGTAGCCGGCGAAGAAGCAGCCGGGCAGCTTCGGGCGGATCAGCAACTCGCCCACCTCGCCCGCCGGCAAGGGCATGTCGGTCTCAGGATCGGCGACGCGCGCCTCGTACCACCGGTCCTCCACATAACCGGCGCAACCGGACTCGACGGGTTCCGAGAGCCGGCACCAGAACGGCATGCCGCATTCCGTCATCCCGAAACCCTGCAGGATGCGCAGGCCGAAGCGCTTCTCGAATTCCGCGCCCCAGGGGCCGGTGGGCACCGACAGCGTCACGCGCAGGCGATGGTCGCGGTCGCGCGGCGTGGGGGCCGTGTTAAACAGGAACTCGGGCATGACGCCCAGCAGGTTGGTATGCGTCGCGCCGCAGGCGATCACCTCGTCCAGCCAGCGGTTGGGGCTGAACCGGCGCACGACATGCACGCGCGCGCCGACCGTCAGCGCCGCAATCGTCTGTGCGCAGAGCGCGTTGATGTGGAAGAGCGGCATGGACACGTAGTAGAGGTCGTCGCCCGTAAGCCCCGTCGCCCGGGCGGTCGACGCGGACATGAGGAAAAGATGGCCGTGCGGTATCAGCGCGCCCTTGGCGGGGCCCGTCGTGCCGGATGTGTAGAGGATTGCGCAGATATCGCCGGGCCGGGCGGCCGTCTCCGGAACGGGATGGCCGTCGCCCGCGGCAAGGAACGCCGTGAAGCTCGAAACCGCGCTGTCGGCGAAGAACGCCGGCGGGATTGCGGGCGCATCCTCTCCGACGACGGCCAGCCGCGCCGGCGCCGGTCCGTCTATGCTCTCGAACGCACGCAACAGGCCGGCCTCGGCCACGACCATCGCCGATTCCGCATTCCCGACCTGGTGCTCCAGGAACGTGCCCTTCAACTCGGTATTGACGGGCACGATGACACAGCCCGCCTTCATCGCGCCGAAGAAGGCGATGAGGATTTCCGGCCCGTTGCCGAGCAGCGCCATCACCCGCTCGCCGGGGCCGACGCCGCAGGCGGCGAGCGCGGCGGCGAAGCGGTCCGACTCCCGGTCGAGGCCGGCGAAGGTCAGCGATGCGCCGCCCTCGAATGTCGCAAACACCCGCCGCCCATGCTCGCGGGCTCGGGCGCGGACCAGATGCGTCATCGTCCAGTCCGCCCTGACCCGCCCGTCGCCAAGAACCGTTTCGCCCCTCATGGCAGACAGCTTATACCAGCCTTCACGGACAGGAATCGGCAAGCCGGCGGCCGGGTTCCGACCGGTTCGATGCCGGACGCCCCACGAATATGTCATGCGATGTCATGTTGTGTCATGATCCGCATGTTCATGATGCATAGGCGATTGTCCTTTCGGGCATGAAGGTGCGGTTCCGGGTATTCCGCCTGGTTTCCCGGGTTTCGTGTTTTCAGCATGGGCCTTTCTCTCCATCCGTCATCGTTCCGTTCTTCCCGCCACCCGGCCTGCCCGAGCGGCGGGACCCTAATTCGCGCGTATCCCGCGCGCGCCTGTGCGGGCGCATGCGCGCGTCGGCGCCGGCGCGGTTCGCACGCCTGATTGCCCGCGCGCGTGCCAGGCGCAGGACGCACTTCGCCTGTCGGCTGAATCGGGGCCGTTCCGCATGCGCGCCGGCGCGGGCGGGAGCGGCTCCGGATGCCACTCCCTGTCTCCGCCCTAATGTAACATATGATTTTGAAATGTCAATAATTCTGTAGGAATTATAGAAAATATATCCGAACAGAACAGTGTGATGAAAGGCCGAATCAAAGCCGGCGCTCAGCCCCGCCCCGTGAATTCGGCGGCCACGGCCTCGAAGACCTCCGCGAACAACGCGCGCTCCTCCGCCGTTCCCACCGTGACGCGGATGCAGCGGTCGAGCGGGGCGACGCCCGGCATGCGCACGAACACGCCTTCGTCCTGGAGCCTTGCCAGCACGGCGCGGGCCTTCTCGCCGTCGCCGCCCATGTCGATGGCAACGAAGTTCGTCGCGGACTGCACGGTCGAGAGCCCGAGCCGCTGGGCGAGCGCGTAGTAGTCGTTGCGCCCGCGCTCGACGTCCCGGACCACGGAGGCGATGAAATCCGTGTCGTGGAGTGAGGCAAGCGCCCCCGCCTGCGCGATGCGGTTCACGCCGAAATGGTTGCGGATGCGCCCGAGGCCGCCGATGGTTCGCGCGGGCGCGATGGCGTAGCCGATGCGGGCTCCCGCCATGCCATGCGCCTTGGAGAAGGTGCGCATGCGGATGACGCGCGGGTCGTCCGCTTCGATGGGGAACACCGCCGAGGCGGGCGCGAACTCGATATAGGCCTCGTCCAGCACCAGCAGCGTCCATTCCGGCAGCGCGTCGATGAAGGCGCGCACCGCGGCCGCGTCGTGCCAAGTGCCCATCGGGTTGTCGGGATTGGCGAGGAAGACGAGCGGCGCCTCCAGCCGGCGCACGGCGTCCAGCAGGGCTTCGAGGTCGATCCGGTCGTCGCGGTAGGGCACGGCTTCCAGCACCCCGCCGAAACCGGCCACATGGTAGTTGAAGGTCGGATAGGCGCCGAGCGAGGTGATGACCGGCTGCCCCGGCTCCACGACCATCCGCACGACATTGCCCAGCATCTCGTCGATGCCGGCGCCGAGCAGCACTTCGTCGATGGAAACGCCGTGCAGCGCGGCGATGGCGCTGCGCAGCTCATACCCTTCCGGGTCGTTGTACCAGGAGATGTTTCGGGTGGCCTCGCGCATGGCCTCGGCCGCCTTAGGGGAAATGCCGAAAGCACTCTCGTTCGCGCCGACGCGGACACGGAACGCCTCCCCCAGACGGCGTTCCAGCGTCTCCGGGCCGACGAACGGGATCGTCGAGGGCAGGCCTTCGACCAGGCGGGTGAAGCGGGGGGCAGCTGTCATGGCCGTGTACTCGCAGCAGGCCGGGTGCGCCAGCGCCCCCGACCGGTTGACCAACTGGCAATATCCGGCCGCGCCAGCGAGGGTTCGTCAACATCGTTTAACGAAGGGCAATCGACGGGATATGCCGGCCTGAGCCTCGGTCAGCCGTTTGGAATGTCGAGGACCAGCGGCACATGGTCGCTCAATCCTTCACCCACCCAGTTCTCGAACGACTCAACCCGCAAATCGAACGGTCTTGCGGCCCATGTCCGCGGGATAAAGATGTAGTCGATGTGATAGGTCGGTCCATCCTTCCTGCGGTCGCGCCAATAGATCGTCGCGGTCCCCTCCTCTCCCTGCGGCTCGCCGGTCGCTGCATGATAGGCGCTGACCAAACCGCAGCCATCGAGAGCGTCAACGGTGTCGCGGTGATTGCTTGCCCATCCCCGCTTGTCCCAGATGACATTGTGGTTGAAGTCTCCGGCAAGCACGGCGTCCTCTCCGGTCAGGAACTGACGGTAGAAGGCGAGCGCCTCGTTCACCGGTCCCGCTTCCGCCTTGCGGAGACCGAAGGTATGCGCCAGCACGGCGAGAAGGTTGAAGCGCCGCGGCGCGTGGATTTCGACCGGAGCTACCCATTGCAGATCCGTCCTGAATCGACCGTGAACGCATCCGCGCGACTCGTTGAAGAAGAAAACCGCCAGTCCCCTGTTCCGGTTCCCACCGGTCCAGACCGGCGGAGCGGAAAAGACGGGAAGGCTGCCTTTG
>JAPOZD010000215.1 GCA_026706245.1 Alphaproteobacteria bacterium | reverse complement strand
ATGTTTCGCAGGCGTCGCTCGTCCGGCCGCCCTGGCGCTCGGGGCCGGTGTCGATTGCGATGCGCGCCGTTCGCCGCAGGAGTTCCCGCCCGCCTTCGAGCGCTTCCGGCTCCGCGCCTTCCGCATCGCATTTGAGGAAAGCCAGTCCGTCGATCCCGTGATCCTCGGCAATCCGGTCCAGCGTGGTGGCGCGGCGGCGCATGGCGCCGGTCATGTTCTCGGGTCTGTCCGCGCCGA
The DNA here is from genome assembly GCA_026706245.1 of Alphaproteobacteria bacterium. Lineage (GTDB taxonomy): Bacteria > Pseudomonadota > Alphaproteobacteria > Bin95 > Bin95 > Bin95. The sequence continues at coordinate 11,349 of JAPOZD010000215.1, read as the reverse complement.
AAACCGAACTGTCGGCCAGCGAAGCGGAGAGACTGAACGTCAGCTCTTCTTCCACATTCCAGACCAGCGCGTCGATGACCGTAACCGGGTCCTTCCCGGCCAGATTCAGTCTGAGGCAGGCCAAGGCGTCCGGGTCGGGTTCGACGACATAAACGGCCCGCCCCTCGTTCAAGGCCAGCAGCGAGAATTCCCCGGCATGGGCGCCGACATCGAGAACCGGTCCCGGGGGCGGCGCGAGGGCGGTGAACAGATATTGCCGGTCGAGAACTTGCAATCGGCTTGCCACTCCCCGCTTGTAGCGCCGCCAGCTTGCCGGCGAAACGCGTACGACCGAACCGTCCGACGCCGCAATCCGGCAGTAACCGTCCACTTCCACCAGCTGGAGCGGGACGCGCCGCTGATAGCCGACAGCCGCATAGAACCTGTGCCGCATGAACTTGAACCGCTCGGCCGGCGGCAGCCCTCTGGCGTCTTTGCGGCCCGTCATGTATTCCCGCTCACCTTGCGTTCGCCCTACCGGAGCATTGCCTTGGCTGATATCACGACGCTTGCCTGGTGTCTTGTCGGCCGCGCATGAGCGGGCGGCTCGGACATTGAACCCTCTCCGCCTGATCCCGCGGCGCCGGCTGCCGCGCAATGCCTGGGGGGACCGGGAATTCTGCCGGCGGCGGTTCGTGCGGAATCTTTTCCTGCAGCCAGACCCCGAAGGTGCGGGGCGGCTGACCGACCTGTTTTACCGGATCAAGACGGACGGCTCGCTGCTGGACCCGTTATACCAGCTCGTCACAGACAAGGAGTTGGCAAAGCTCTATATCGAGAGCACGGTCGGGCCGGGTTGTGCGCCGGAGACCTACCGGGTGCTCAGGAGCCCCGACGAGATAGGGATGTTCGTTCCGGACCGCGTGCCCTGTGTGCTGAAACCGACGCATATGAGCGGGCCGGTCCTCTTCCACACCGGCCCGGACAAGGCCATCGACCGCGACTTGCTTCGTAAATGGTTCAAGAAGGACCATTACAGAGGCACAAGGGAGGGCAATTACCGCCATCTCCGTCCGAAGATCATCGTCGAGGAATTCCTTTCCGAGGACGGCGTGTCCGTGCCAAAGGACTACAAGCTGTTCTGTTTTCATGGCGTCCCGAAGCTGATCCAGGTGGACTCGGATCGGTTCGGGAAGCACACGCGGAACTTCTACGACATTGGTTGGAATCGGTTGCCCATGACCTTCCGCTATCCGGGCGGCCCGGAAGACGAGCAGCCCCCGTTGCTGGACGAAATGCTGCGCGTTGCGGCGCGGCTGGCAACCCGGTTTTCCTTCGTTCGCGTCGATCTCTATGCGAGCGGGGCGCGGGTGCGCGTTGGCGAGTTGACCTTCTGCCCGGAGGGCGTAAATGCGCCGATAGTGCCGCCCGCCGCCGACATAGAACTCGCCAAGCTCTTCGACCCCGGCTACCACCTCGATGCGCGAGCCTGCGCCGAGGCGTGGGGCTGCCGGTCGATCAGCGAGGCGAACAATGCCTCATAGGCCGCGACCGCGCGGTCGGCGGAGAAGTCGTGGGCGCGGCGTCGAAGCGCTTCCGCGGCAATCGCCTTTCCTTTCAAGGTGTCGACCATTGCCGCGGCGAGCGCCGGCGCGTCGCCGACCGGGCTCAGCCGGCCCCATCGGCCGTCCTCGAGTATCTCGGCCGGGCCGTAGGGCGCATCGGTGCTCACGACCGGCGTTCCGCAAGCCATCGCCTCTATGAGCACGTTCGGCAAGCCCTCGTAGCGCGAGGAGAGTGCGAACAACCCGGCCCGCCGCATGTAGCGGAAAGGGTTCTCGTCGAAGCCCAGAAACGCCACGTCCTTCTCCACGGCAAAGCTTTCGGCCAGCGCCATGGTTTCCGCCCTGTATTCATCGGAGAGGTTGCCCAGAATGGCGAGGCGGGCGGGCATCTGGTCGCGGACATGGCGGAACGCGGCGACAAGCGTTGCGGGGTCCTTTTGCGGCCCTTCCTTCAATGCCGTCAGGATGACCGGGGGAGCGGAGTCCTGGAACCAGGGATGGGCCGCCTCCTCTTCGGCGAGGCGCCGGATATCCGCGAGCGGCTTCGGATTGTAGATCGTATGCACGCTTCCTTCATCCAGGCCGAGCGTTTCAATGGCATCTGCGGCGACGCCCCTCGATACGGCGACCACCGCATCCGCCACCGGGGTCAGGACCCGGGCGGCGGCCTTCCTCCTTTCGCTGTAGCTTGTCCCGACATTGTTGCGAAGCGAAACGACCAGCGGAACCGAGTGCCCTGCCAGTGTCACCCCGAGCGCGGATGCGTCGTTCGCGAACGGAAGCGCGGACAGCAGAAGCCGGGGCCTCGCCTCGTGGACATAGCGGGCAACGCCGTGAGCCGCCCGGGCATGGGACAGCCTGATTTCGATTTCCGGGAATCTCCGCCGCAGGAGATACCACGCCCTCAGCGTCTCGAGCGGCCCCGAGGCCAGCGTCCGCGCGTCGATGCCGCGTTCGCGGCAATGCGCGGCGAGCGCCCTGTCGGGTCTCCCCAGGCGCTGGCGATACAGCCGGACTCCGTCCGGAATTGTCGTCTTGTAGCGTCCTTTCAGGCGCATCAGCACGAGATCGACCCGGCACCCCCGCTCGATGAGGGACGCCGCCAGCGCCAGCATCGCTCTTTCCGCTCCGCCCCCGTCGAGGTTCGGCAGAACCATTCCGATATGCGAAACGGACGATCCGCGTTCAATCGTCATCCGCGAGCTTCCTTGCAACTGCTGCGCTCTGATCGGGCGGCCGCCGGGAGGTCTGCAGGACTGAACGCCGCGCGGCGTTCGAAGAGGTGTGCGACTGCTTGAATCTGCAAACGGTCGCCTCTAGCATCGGCCGCGTTGCCTGCCTCGGCAATAGGCCCTCTGGCGCCACATTCGGAGGGGAACGGCGCCAGATTTCCACGGGCCCGGCAGGCTCGTATCGTTTTCGCACAGGACGCAGCGTTGTGGCGACCGGCCGGTCCGTCGCCGGTTGCCGGGAATCTGGATGGAGCCTTACACCGTCGCCGTGACGAGCTGCGGGCGCTTCGACCTTCTGGAGCGGACGCTCGGCTCGCTGTTGCCGCGCCTGGAGGGTCCGGTCGCGAAGGTTGCGATTACCGAGGACAGCGGCGATCCGGCCGTTCACGACGTGATCCGCCGCTTCTCGGGCGGCGGGCTGAAATTCGAAGTGCTCGTCAATGAACCGCGGATCGGGCTCAACCGGAGCATCGACCGGCTCTATTCCCGTGTCGAGACCGAATGGGTCTTCCATTGCGAGGACGACTGGGAGTTTTTCTCCGACGGGTTCATCGGGCCCTCCTTCGCCGTCCTGAAGGAGTCCGACCGCCACTCGATGGTCGGGCTCAGAAGCGCCTCCGAATTCGCGCCCGGTTACATGGGACCGCGGCTCGCCACGCACTGCGGCACCGCATATCGCATTCCCGATCCCGCCGTGGCCCGGGCGTTTGCGGGCCTGTCCTTCAACCCCGGCTTGCGGCGCATGCGGGACTACAGGATCGTCGGCCCCTATTCGGATTTCCGGGCCCTCGCCCGGGAATCCCGGGTGGCGGGATGCTATCTGGCGCTCGGCTACCGGATGGCCTATCTCGCGGAACCGGCCGTCCGGCATATCGGGGACGGGCGCCACGTGCCCGACACCGCCAGGCCGTACCCCTTCCCCGGCAGGTTCGTCCGCTCGATGCGAAAGCGGAGCGACCGTCTGCGCTTCAAGCTGCACCCCCGTTCCGACCCCGCGGTCCGCGCCCGCCGGCGCATGGAGGAAGCGAGACGGAACGGGGCGATTTCGAACCCGGACGCCGACGGCGGCGGGTCCGCCCGGGATGGATAGGCAGGCTGCGGTCTGACGGCGGCCTCCATTGACTTTTCCAATGAGTGGGACGACCATCCTGCCCGCGCCCGCCGGCCGGAACGGCGCGATACCCGGCGCCCGGCCGGGCTTGCGAGGTCCGTCATACTGCCAGTGTTCGTCATCAATCTCGACCGCCGTCCGGACCGCTGGGCGGCGGTCTCCGGCCATCTGGGCGCGCTGGGCATCGCCTGCGAGCGCATCCGCGCCACGGACGCCGACCGGGTCATGGGCGCCATCCCCGACGACCTCTCCTTCTCCCAGGCGGCCTGCCGGGAGAGCCATTTCGCCGCCCTGGACGCCTTCCTGCAGACCGGCGCGCCGGCCGCGCTCATCCTCGAGGACGATGCCGAGCTGGCGCCGGGCGTCTGCGGGCTGCTGGCCTCCGCGGACTGGTGGCCGCCCGCTGCGCGCGTGGTGAAGCTCGGCGGAGGCGACGGACCCGCCCTGCTCGGGCGCCCGGTGGGCAGGACGCCCTGCGGCGGCGAGATCCGTCCTGTCGCGCGGGCGTCGGCAGGGGCCTGCGCCTACATGATCGACCGGGAAGGCGCCGGGATCGCGATCGGCGAAGCGCCGCGCGTCGGCATGACGGTGGACTCGTTCCTGTTCCACATGATCGGCTCGCCGGCGGCGCGGCGCCTGAAGCCGGCCCATGTCGTGCCCGCCCTGGCGCGGGTCAGGCCGGGGCAGGGCTCGGACATATGCCGCGATCTCTCGCCGCTCGCGACCGGCCCCGCGATGCGGGCCGTCTTCAGGACCGGCGTCTGGCTGCGGCGCCTGACGGGCCAGGTCCGGCGGGTGCCGGTCGCCTGGTGCGGGACCCGTTCAGGCTGACACGGCTTCGTGCGCAATACCGTCATGGCCCGACGCCTCCTCCGTCATGGCCGGACTCGTTCCGGCCATCCATGCGGCCGCCGCCGCGATGGTCCCGAGGGAGATGCCCGGAACAAGTCCGGGCATGACGATGTGGGGCGTCCGGGTATGACGACATGGGGGTCCGGACATGACGGAGGGGGGCGTCACTCCCGCCAGCGTTTGTGGAACCAGAGCCAGTCTTCCGGGGCGCGGCGGACATCGGCCTCCAGCCGGGCGGCGTAGCGGTCCACGATGCCGGCGTTGTCCTCTTCATAGGGCGGTTCCGAGAGCTTCTCGACCCGGCAGAGATAGCGCCCGCGCCCGGTGCGCCGGCCGGCCAGCCGAGCGCGCGGCCGATACGGTCCGGCCCGGTGAAGAAGGCCGTCGGCCGCCCGCAGAAGGCGACCTCGCGGCGCTCGGCCGAGCCCGGCCGCTGGTCGGCGACCAGCACCAGCACCCCACCTTCCTGCCGGCAGCGCAGCACCGTCCGGCGCACCGCCCCGAGCGGCACCAGCGTCCCGTCGAAGCGGTCGCCGATGGCGTTCAGCATGCGGTGCAGCACGGCCCCGTGCGGCTCCTTGTAAACCACGAAGAGCGGCGCGCTCACGGCCTCCGTGAGCGCGCTGACCGCCCAGAGCATGTTGCCGTGATGCGCGGTCAGGACCAGCGCGCCGCCGCCGTCCAGCGCCTCCGCCCCCTCCACGCGGACGCGCGCGCCGAGCTCCGCCTTCGGCATCGACATCAGCCGGACCGATTCCATCGCGACGTCGGCGGCGGCGGCATAGACCCGCCGCGTCAGCGGCCGCTGCGCCGCGCCGGGAAAGACGGCGGCGAGGTTCCGCTCCGCCGTGCGGCGCCGGCCCGGCAGGGCCGCGCGGGCAAGCGGCACCAGCAGCCGCCCGACCGGGTAGAGGCAGGCGAGCGGCAGGCGGCTGGCGAGGCGCAAGGCGGCGAACAAAGCGGCTGTATCCCGTCCTTTCCGGCCGTCCGGGCGCGGGCCGGGCGCGGGCGCACAGGATAGGCGCCGGAGCCTGCCGGGCAAGGGGAAAGGGCCGCGCCGTCATGGCCCGGCGGCGCCTCCCGCCGCCCTTCGTCCCGGCGGCCCGGACGCCCCCCCTGCGCCACGCCCCGACGCTCCCTTTTCCGTCATGGCCGGACGCGGCTGTCGCCCGGAACCGCCGCGCGGGACGCGGCTGTCGCTCAGAACTGGCGCACGAAGGAGAGCTCGGCGCGGTTGCGGTCGTAGTCGAGGGCCTGGGCGTTGGTCTCGCGCTCCTCGCGGATGAGGCTGAGGCGCGGGCTGAAGCCGGCGACGGTAAACGCGCGGTTGTGGACCGAGGCGGAGAGCGTGCGGGTCTCGTCCTCGCGCGGCTCGCGGTCGATGGTGCGGTGGGCGAAGCCGCGGCCCTGGTATTCGGTGCGCTGCAGCGAGGCGCGCAGCCCCACCGTGAAGCCGGCCGGCAGCGCCAGGGTCGCGCCCAGGCTCGCCTGCGGGCCGCTGTGGCGCCAGTGCTCCAGATTGGCGCGGCTCCAGCTCCAGCCGGCATTGCCGCCGAAGCGCAGCACGGGCAGCGCGGCCCAGCTTGCGCCGAGCGAGACATCGCCCACCGGGCCGTCGAGCCAGTCGCAGTCGCGGCAGTTGCGCCGGGCCGCGCTCACGCGGCCGAACATGCCGAGGCGCGGCGTCAGCCGGTGTTCGGCTTCGAGGCGCAGGCCGAAGCGGTCCGTCTCGGGCGCGCCGGCGGTCCATTGCCGCTCGACGGTCGCGAGCAGGCTCGCCTCGGTCCGCGCGTCGATCAGCCGGCGCGGGCCGAGATGGGCTGAGAGGAAATGGCGGTCGAAGTCTCCGCCCTTGTATTCGCGGATGCTGGCATTGGCCCCGGCGCGCAGCCGGAGATTGTGGGAGAGGGGATGCTGGTATTCGCCGCCGCCCCAGACCGAGACGCCGAGGCCGGATTCGGGCTTGGCGGGGTCGTCGAGGGTGAAGGGCAGGCGCCCGAAGATCGTGTCGAGGAAGATCGTGCGCTCGCCGGAAGCGGCGTTCAGATTGCTGTCGGGGGCCAGCGCCGCGCCGAACTGCGCCTCCCAGCGCCGCCGGGCGCGCATGACGCGCAGGAAGCGGATGATGTTGACGACTACGGGTTCGGGCGGCTTGCCGGCCAGCACCTGCTCGAAATGCCGCCGCGCCAGCCTGTCCTCCTCCTTCATGAAGAAGGCGCGGGCGAGTTCGAGCCGCACCCGCACAAGCTCCGGGCGGTCCACCAGTATGGCGCGGAAGGCGGCGATGGCCTCGTCGAGCTTCTCCTCGCGGGCCTCACGGTCCGCGATGGCGTGGGCAGCTTTGAGAGCGTCCAGGCCGGCCTGGAACAGCGCCCCGGTCCGGTCCTGGCCTTGGGCGGGCCTCGGGCCCCATCCGAGCGCCGCCAGCAGCAGGATCAGCACCCCCAGAACGGCGATGCCGGCAAGCAGCCGCGTCGCGGCGTCGCCCGTCTCCCGGCCGCCCGGGGAGGAGCCGCCGGAAGGACGGCGCGCAGCCCGTGTCTGTCGCATGGTTGCGGTGTCCGGTGTTCTGCCATCGGAAAAGGAAGGGGCGGCGCCGGAACGCCGCCCCTCTCAGGCTTCGAGATGCAGGATCGCTGCGTCCCTTGGTCGGACCGTCGGTCCTATTGCTTCCGGGTCGCGTAGGCCCCGGCGACATGCCCATCGGTGAAGTGGGCGTTGAAGCCGCCATAGATGCCCGCAGGACGCCTGCCACCCGCGGCATCGTCGTCCGTGCTTGTGCCCGTGCCGTAGGAGGCTGCCGACCAGACTCCCTTCTGACCGGTGGCTTCCGTCACGCCGGCAGTCACGGTACCGTCGCTGGTAGCTATGCTGTTCAGCTTGACGGTCCAGTCCTCATCGACCGCACCGGGATTGTCCGGGCTGGTGAAGCCGTCGATCATGCCGCCGAGCGTCGAGGCAGCTGCTGCGAACGTCGCATTCAGCGTGACGTTGGCCATGAACCTGCCGGACTGGATGTCGGTGATGTCACCATCCCCATCAAGCGTCTTGTGGACGGACCGGCCTACGGCCATGCCTTCATACGTGGCCGATGAGGCTTTCATGCCGGCGTCGGTGGCGGTCGGACTGGGCCCGACCCAGCTTCCGGTGGCCGTCGAGTCGGCGTCGGCGCCGGCATCAGTTAGGTCCACACGCTGCGCATAGGTGTTGACGGTGACGTCGCCATTGTCGGCAACCACCAGCCAGTGCCCGAACTGCGCATACTCCTCGATGGAGTACGACCCGTCCATGCCCTTCATGTAGTAGGTCTTCGGGTTGGTCGGGGTGAAGTACCAGCTGCCTGCGAACTTCCTGTTGCCGGTATTGTCCACAAAGCCAGGCTGCCCCGATGTGCCGACATCGGCTACCGTTTCCACCTTACAATCGTCCCCCGTGCAAATCGCCGTTCCCGGGATACCCTTGTAAGTCGCGGCGACCTGGAGACCATCGTCCTCGGTGGCATCGGCGGCCGTTGCAGTCTGCGTGGAAGCCAGGACCATGTCGGTGATCGACGATACGTACACCTCGTTGGTGTCGGTTGCCGTGGTGGCTATACGCATCTTCATGGAAGCGCCGGTGATTTCCATCCAGGTCATGCCCATATGGTCATCGGTCTCGAGCTTGTTCGCGTCCTTGACCGTGTCGGGCGGCATTGCCCCGGCAAGAATGCGAGAAACAGGCGGGTCGCTGGTATCGGGGTTCAACCGGGCGCCCAGGCCATTGTCGCTGGACGCAGGCGCGAGCGCCATGGCGACGGCCATCGCCACTTCCTTGCCCCTGTCGGCGGCGGTCTTCACGTCGTCCTCGTCGTCGCCGGTGACCATCTCGACATAGCCTGCCAGATCGTCGCCGCCGAGGATTTCCTCGGCCGCCTCGATCTCCGTCTCGGCCGCCTCGATCGCTTGGTCGAGCGCCTCGATGACATCCGCGTCCTCGGTGCCGGCCTTCGCCTCTTCAGCCTCCATCAGATCCGCCTTGGCGGCCTCGATGGCCTCCATCAGCATCGTCCTGGCATCGAGCACCTTCTGGGCGCTCATCATCGCCGCCATGGAATTGCCGTCGGAAGCCAGCGTCCCGATCATGGCCGAATATTTCATCGCCATCATCAGGGCCGAGCCCTCGGTGTCGGCGTCGCCCGAAAGCGCCATCAACGCATCGACGCTACCGTTCAGGTCGGTCGCGAAGGACAGCGCGCTCGGCGGCGGCGGCTCCGTCGGCGTCGTCGGAGTGGTCGAGCTGGACCCTCCGCCTCCGCCTCCGCCGCAACCCGCAAGCGCCAGGGCCGCAGCGGCCGATGCCGCCAGTGCCCAATGTTTAATGGTTCTCATCGAACCTTTCTCCTTTCAGCCCGAACCGGTACCGGCCGGGCAATCCATTTGGATTGTTCCTCCGTGGTTTCGCTTGCCGCGCCGGATCAGAAGCCGATCTTGACGCCGGTCACGAACGCCGCGCCCTCGGCATCGCCGGTGTCCGTCTTGACCCCGGTGGTGTTGTCCTCGACCGTGAACACCGAAGTGGCCCACGAGACGCCCGGCGCCAGCTTGTAGCTGCCCGAGAGCATCGTCGCGGTGCGCTCGCCGCCGGAATCTTGCTCATGCGTCATATGGCCGAGGCTGACCGACATCGGGCCGTCCGAATAGCTGACACTCGCGCCCCAGGCCGTCCAGTCGTCGGACTCCATGGTGTCGTCGCCGCCGTCCATTTCGGCCCAGGCGGCATTGAAGCCGAACGCGCCCATGCTCACCGCAAGACCCGCATTGGTGAAGGCCTTGGCGTCCAGGTCGCCCGCCTGCTCGCGGTTCAGGTGTCCGAGCGAGATTTTGACGCCGGCGTCGCCCACGGTCTGGTTGAGGTTGATGCCTGCGGCAACCACGGCGTTGTCGTTGTCTTTCGGCGCGCTGGCGACCGAGTTCTCGCTGGTCGCGTCCGCTCCGTAGGACAGGCCGACCTGCACGCCGTTCATGCGCGGCGAGATGTAGATCACGTTCAGGTTGTCGTGGAACCAGCCGTTGGTGCTGAGATAGGTGCCCGGAATCCACTTCTGCGTGTCGCCCGAGTTCAGCCCGACGCCGACATCGGCGATGCCGTAATGCGTGCGCGCATGGATCGGGTCGCGCGCGCCGATCTCGATCTGCCCGAAGTCGCCGCTGATGCGCGCGAAGGACTCGTCGATCTGCGCCGCCTTGTTGCTGTCCTGGTTGGCTTCGAGCTGCACATGGACGGTGAACTTCAGGCCGTTGTCGGCTTCCATCGAACCCTGGAAATAGATTTCCGAGTCCGACTGGATGTCGACGCCGCCTTCGTCGTTGTCGTCCTGGCGGTCGGCAGCGCCGACCCACTGTTCCATATAGCCGCCGAGCCCGATGCTCAGCATGTCTGCTGCCGAAGCCTGTCCGGCCGCCATCGCGCCGCTGAAGGCCAGCGCGGTAGTCGCAAGCAGGGCTTTTCTCATAATCCCCGTTTCCCTTCCGTGTGTTGCAACACAGTCTCAGTGGCCCCGATGCTGGAGCCGGAAAGAAGCATAGACAAGGCCCCGCAGGGCGCAACCCCCCTTTCCATTGCCGGCGAAAAACCCCGGAACTGTTGCACAGATGCAACAGGCGGCCCTTGAAACGGATATACCAATCCGTTCCCTCTGACACATTACAGAAGATTATACCGGCATTCTTTCGCCTGCTGTTCCAGACGCTTACGCCACATGCCGGCCAGCCCGTAATGTCGCAGAACGGGGATTATGAGAAATTTCCTCATGACGACCGCGGCCGCCGGCGCGCTTGCATGCGCCGGAATCATGGTCGCGGGGCCGGCTTCCGCCGCTGACAAGCTGAGTCTGGGCGTCGGCGGCTACATGGAACAGTGGGTCGGCTATACGAACCGCGACGACAAGGGCGCGGACGGCGGCTTCGGCGTGCAGTCCGACTCGGAAATCCATTTCAGGGGTTCGCTCGAATCCGACAGCGGGCTGAAGTTCACCGTGCATGTCGAGCTTGAGGCCAATAACGAAGACAAGGACGGCAGCGACCAGACCGAGATCGACGAGTCCTTCGTGCGCGCGAGCGGCGAGTTCGGCACGATCGAGATCGGCCAGCGCGACCCGATCCACGCCCGCACCCACTATGCGGCGGCGTTCGGCGCGGGCGTCGGCCTGAACGCCGGCGACACGCAGAAGTGGATCCCGGGCGCCTATCTGGAGACCGCCGGCTGGACCATCCCGGGCGACGATCTGGGTGTGATCTACATCACCCCGCGCGTGAACGGCGTGCAGGTGGGCCTGTCCTACCACCCGGACTCGACCAACGAGAACGCCCCGACCAGGGCGCCGATGGGCAGCGACAACGCCGTCATGGCCGCCGGCATCAACTTCAACCAGACCATCGGCGACATGGCGGTCAAGGTCTCGCTCGGCCATGTTAATGTGTCGAACCCCGGCATGGCCATGTTCGATCTCGACATGGACAACGACTCGAAGAACATGCTTCACACGGCCGCCCTGAAGAAGAAGGACGACCTGATGAAGGGCTTCGACGACAAGACCTACACCAATGCGGGCCTGTCGGTCGGCATGGGCGCG
>JAPOZD010000106.1:9099-11669 GCA_026706245.1 Alphaproteobacteria bacterium | reverse complement strand
CAGAACGGCAACGCCCATAGCCGCAGCCCCTCTACTCCCGAAAACAGAAATACCGGCAAGGGCCGGTCGTAGTCATCCGTTCTCGGATAGACCAGGGCCATGTCGCCTCGGCCTCCATCGAGATAGTTCAAGCCGTAGGCCAACATCTGGTAGAAGTCGCGCTCGGACAAGCCGTATTTCTGCTTGGGGTCGTCGAGCCGGGCGTCCAGTAACTTCCATTTCGTATCCAGCACCAGCCGAGTGCGACTGCCTTCGCGGATCAGGATGTCCGGCACGAGCCGAAACCAGTCCTGTTCGCGATGACGCACCAGATGGCGGTCTCGGGACTGCGTCCTGACGAACAGCGGCCGGACGGTCTGCCGCGACAGGCGCGCGGCTACGAACGCCTCGAACAGGGCCTCCATCGGGAACAACAGCGAGGGAGCGGGATGGGAGCCGGCGCCGGTCAGGGGCGACAGGCCGCCGAGTATCAGGCGGGCCCAGCCGAGCGCGTCGCCATAGTGGGTCATCGTGCGATCGGGCCTTATGCGCCGGAAGTCGTCCACCGGAGCCGGGGACAGCGGGACATCCGCAAACACGAAGCCGAGTTCGCGGGCCGACCGCTGGTTGGCCGGCGAGCCGGTCAGCGCCAACACCCGGCGCAATGCCGTATGCACAAGCCGGTTCTCCGGCCGGTCCGCCGTGAACTCGTCGTGCTCCGTGAAGAAGCGGTCCATGCGAAACATGTTCCGACGCAGATGCGGCCCCGTCAGAAGCTTGCCGCGCAAGGCTGCGATATTGTCCTGCTGGCCGGTATAGTCGCTGCGCATTCCGTGCTTGACGATGCGCTCGACCGCCCGGAGAAACTCCGAAATGAAGATATCCGGCAAGGGCATACGTGCGGCCAGCAGCCTAGCCCTGTCCGTCAGGATATGGCGAAAACCCGGCAGGCACCGAAGCATGTCGATCAGCAATTGCCTTGCTTCTCTGTGCCCTCCGGCGATGGCCTTGCCGACCTTGGGCAGCACCTCGATCTGGAAGCCGTCCGGCGCCCGTATCACGCCTGCGAAACTCGTGACCTGCACGGCAGGACGGCCATGGCGGACGGTCAACCGGAGCCAAGCGGCTTCCTCCTTGTCCGCGAGAGCCGCGCACTGTCCTTCGAGCCACCGGTACACGCCGGCGGGGACGCTGTGCAGGGTCCCGGTCTCCTGCAGGTCAGGCGGCCCGGCGCGTAGCGCATCGAACTCATGGACCGTTATGCCTTTCATGCCGGTGACCGCAGGTCACTGCGGCTGGTAGATTCCGACATAGGCGAGCGGGTTGCGGAACGCCTCTTCCTGGACCGTGTAGAGAGGCCGCACAGCTTCGTTTTCGAGGCCGTGATCGTCACCGAACAGGTCGTGCAGGTCGCCCTCGGGCGCGAGCTCCTCAAGGATGAACCGGGACGTCGATTCCGGTTTCCGGTTGTCCGCCAGCACCAGCCGGATCTTCCGCCAGTCCTCGAAGAAGTACTCCTCCAGCAAGGGCAAGACTTTGTGGCGGAACACGTGCGCCAAGGCCTCTATCCGCGCGGGACCGTCTTCCGCATCTTGCAGGGCCATGAAATAGGCGTGTCCGATGCAGTGGTCGCGGTCGTACAGGGCTTCGATCCGTCGGTTGATCGCCGCCAGCATCCGCGGAATGTCGATCTCATGGTGCTCCGTTGCCACCCGCAGGCCGGCGAGCGGCGCACCGGGTGCATCGCGTGTGTCCGGCATCACCGCCTCGAACTCGAAGCGTCTTCGCAGAGCGGTGTCCAGAAGCGCCAGGGACCGGTCCGCTGTATTCATCGTGCCGATGATGTCCACATTGGGTGGCACGGCGAAAGCCTCGCCCGAATAAGGCAAAGCCACCGTAATGGCGTTGGGTCCGCCCTCGCGCTTGTCGGATTCGGCGAGCGTGATGAGCTCTCCGAAGATTTTGGCGATATTGCCCCGGTTGATCTCGTCGATGACCATGGCGTAGTGACGGTCCGGGTCGTTGCGCGCTTTGTCGCAGAGTTCCTTGAAGGCGCCGTCACGGATTTCGTAGCGAACCTGGCCGGCTTCCACCTCTTCATCGAGTATCGGTCTCAGGCCTTCCACGAACTCCTCGTAGCCATAAGACTGATGGAAGGTGACGAAGGTGAACCGGTTCTCGTAATCGCTCCGCAGAAGCTCGGAAACTTTGTGCGTCTTGCCCGTCCCCGGCGGGCCGTAGTAGATGCGGTTCAGCGCCGTGCGCTTTGCCGCAGTAGCTTGCTGATCCTCGTCGCCCGTGTCGGTATCTGCTTCCGGTGAGGACTGTTCCTGCGAAGCATCCGCTTTGTCCCGATTCCCGTCATACCATGCCTCCAATGACAGTTCGGGAAAGCTGCGTACGGGCGCGTCCTCCTGGCGGAACCGATCATTGAGATTATCGAGCAGTTCGAGATATGCTTCCCCGCTGCCGGGATCCTCGGGGATGTTGAGGCCCAGACGGTTCTCAATGTAGGGGCGGTTCTGGCTGTCCAGTGACACATAACTCCATGGCCGTACCCAAAAGAGGCCCATGCAATGCCTCCAAATGAT
>JAPOZD010000106.1:0-9089 GCA_026706245.1 Alphaproteobacteria bacterium | reverse complement strand
ATCATTTGGAGGCATTGCATGGGCCTCCAAATGATACCCTTTATACCGGCAGCGTTGCGATAAGCTTGCGCAAACTCCGCCCGTTGTCGTGGCGTATCGGAATCAGAGAACCGAACGGCCGCTTCGAAGTATGTCCAAAGTGCATCGATATCGCCTTCACCGCGAGTCCGGGTATATCTGAAGAACCATGATGACATGGGTGGGAGAACGGGTACGCCCGGGAATGTTTCCGGTACTGGGACTTTGACGTCGAGAAAATGGGCAAGAGCGGAGGCAATGGTCTTCCTGTTTGCATCCGTCATTTTACAATTGAACGTGCCTATCGCAGTAAACGGGCAGATGTCTCCCAGCGTCACCACAGTGCCGTCTTCCAGTTCGTCATTCTGAAGATAGTTTAGGTTGGGCGCATTCAAATTTTGTATTCCCTCGATCAGCGGCGTCCGGTCGTCCCGATAGTCGAGAAGCTTATCGGCTACCGCTTGATAAAACTCCAAACCACGGAACCGGCTATCTTCGTTGGCGGGCATGGCATTAGCCTCACGAAATTTCCGATATTTCCTGACTGTGTTACTGTAGGCAGGCAGGGTCTTGTGGAGATCGCCATCTATGGAAAGCTTGGACGGGTTGGGGGCATTCGTTCGCTTGTCCTCGGTGGAGTATCGAAGTGTCTGGAGTACCCCATCGAGTCGGTCCTCGTCGTAAAGCTCGTCAAGGTCGCCATAGTGCTTATCGATCCTTCTGGCATCCGAGACAAGCGTACCGATGTAACGCGCGGCGAGATTGCCGCGTTCAAGCCAGGCCCTGTACTCGTCCGTTCTCAACGCCCCCATCCCCCCGTGGCGGTTTCAGACAGAAGGCTAGTCCACCGCCGATGTATCCGCCAAGCCGGATGGACAGATCGTGCATTCGCCACTGGAAACGCGCGCCCGCCGGACGGCTGTAAGGATGATCCCGATGCTCCTTCGCGCCACTGGTAATCGTATCATAATACATTGATTTCACTACATAAAATAAAGTGACCGCTGACCCTTCCCGAGCCCGTTTCCGTCCGGGGGGGAAAGGCGATAGATTAGGGCAGTCCGGCGGCCTGCCGCCAAACCGGGGAGGGTTCACGACATGAAGAAAACCGCGCTTGCGCTGGCGGCTGCCGCCGCGCTGCTTGCATCGCCGTCCTTCGGAGCCGACAAGGTGAAGATCGGCTTCGTCACCACGGTCACCACGCCTGCGGGCGTCATCGGGCGCGACATGGTCGATGCCGTCAATCTCGCCATGCAGGACATCGGCGGCAAGATGGGCGGCCTCGAAGTCGAGCTCATCATCGAGGACGACGGCTTCAAGCCGGAAATCGGCAAGCAGAAGACCGACAAGCTCGTCAAGCAGGACGACGTGCATTTCGTCGCCGGGTTCATCTGGTCGCATGTGCTGCTCGCCTCGCGCAAGTCGGCGCTGGACGGCGGCAAATTCCTCATCAGCTCCAATGCCGGCCCCTCGCAGATCGCCGGCAAGCTCTGCCACGAGAACTTCTTCTCGACCTCCTGGCAGAACGACCAGACGCCGATGGCGATGGGCGAGGTGCTGAACCAGCAGGGCGTGAAGTCGCTCTATGTGATGGCGCCCAACTACGCCGCCGGCAAGAACATGGTCTCCGGCGTCGAACGCACCTTCAAGGGCGAGATCCTCGGCAAGGACATGACCAAGTGGGGCAAGGACGCCCAGCTCGACTTCTCGGCCGAGCTCGCCAAGGCCAAGGCCTCCGGCGCGGACGGGATTTTCGTGTTCTATCCCGGCAAGGCCGGCGGGGCCTTCATCAAGCAGTACCAGCAGGCCGGCCTGCAGGGCGAAATCGCGCTCTACACCGTGTTCACCGTCGATTCGATCGCGCTGCCGAAGCTCCAGGAGGCGGCCATGACGGGCGTGCTCGGCTCGCTGAACACGCAGTTCTGGGGGCCCGACCTCGACACGCCGCAGAACAAGAAGTTCGTCTCGGGCTTCAAGAAGGCCTATGGGCGCTATCCGTCCTTTTACGCCGCGCAGTCCTACGACACGATCTTCCTCATCAAGAGCGCGGTCGAGGCTGTCGGCGGCAACATGGACGACATGGACGGGATGCGCGCGGCCATGATGAAGGCCGACTTCCCCTCCGTGCGCGGGCCCTTCCGCTACGGCAACAACCACTTCCCGATCCAGAATTTCTACCTCCGCAAGGTGGTCGAGGATGCGGACGGCGTGTGGACGACGACGGTGGTCGATACGGTGCTGAAGGACCACCAGGACGTGTACGCGGCCGAGTGCAAGATGTAACCGGGGAGCCGGCCCGCCCATGGATGCGGGTCTTGTCGCCGCGCAATTGCTGAACGGGCTTCAGCTCGGAGTGCTGCTGTTCCTGTTGGCCTCCGGGCTGACGCTCATTTTCGGCATCATGGACTTCGTCAATCTGGCGCATGGCTCGCTCTACATGGTGGGCGCCTATTTCTGCGCCACCCTGACGGAGGCGACGGACTCCTTCCTGCTGGCGGTGGCGCTGGCATTGCCGGCCACGGCGCTGGTCGGGGCTGCGGTCGAGCTGCTGGTGGTCCGGCGGCTCTACCGGCGGGACCATCTGGACCATGTGCTGGCCACTTTCGGGCTCATCCTCTGCTTCGACACCCTGGTGCAGATATTGTGGGGGCCGGAAGGCATGGCGATCCGCCTGCCGGCCTGGGCGGACGGGCAGCAGCACCTGCCGGGCGGGCTGGTGTTCCCGACCTACCGGCTGCTGATAATCGGGGCCGGGCTTGCGGTGGCCGCCGGGCTCTATGTGCTGGTGGTGAAGACGAAGCTCGGTATGCGCATCCGCGCCGGCGCCTCCAACCCGGCCATGGCCGGTGCGCTCGGCATCGATATCGGCCTCCTGTTCACGCTGGTGTTTGCGCTCGGCGCCGTCATGGCGGGGCTTGCCGGCATGATGATCGCGCCGATTACCGAAGCCTCCATCGGGATGGGCAACGAGATCATCATCACGGCCTTCGTCGTCGTCATCGTGGGCGGCATCGGGTCCATCCGGGGCGCGTTCGTGGCGGCGCTGCTGATCGGGCTCATCGACACCATGGGCCGGTCCTTCCTCGACATGGGCCTCAAGCTCATCATCGACGTCCAGGCCGCCGAGACCTCCGCGCCGGCCCTCTCGGCGATGCTGATCTACATCCTGATGGCGGCCGTGCTGGCGTTCCGTCCGCAGGGCCTGTTCCCGCCGAAGGCGCGATGAGCCGGACCGTTGGCTGGCTGCTGCTGGCGGCGCTGGCCGCAGCGCCGCCGCTGGCGCTTGCCGCCGGCCAGCCCTTCTATGTCGATATCCTGACGCGCCTCGTCTGCCTCGCCGCCGCCGCCACCTCGCTGAACCTGATACTGGGTCACGGCGGCATGATCAGCTTCGGCCATGCGGCCTATATCGGCATCGGCGCCTATGCCGTCGGCATCCCGGCCTATTACGAAATCTATGACGGCTGGCTGCATCTCCTGCTGGCGGTCGCCTGTTCCGCCCTGTTCGCGCTCGCCACGGGCGCGGTCGCGCTGCGCACGCGCGGCGTCTATTTCATCATGATAACGATGGCGTTCGCGCAGATGGTGTTCTTCGCCGTGGTCAGCATCGAGGAATATGGCGGCGATGACGGGCTTGTCATCGACATCCGCTCCGAGTTCCCGCTGGTCGATCTGGAGGACAGCCTCACCCTCTACTATGCCTGCTTCGCGGTCCTGCTCGGCACGCTCTACCTGGTGCACCGGCTGGTGCGGTCGCGCTTCGGCATGGTGATCGAGGGCGCCAGGGGCAATGAACGCCGGATGGCCGCGCTCGGCTTCGCGTTCTACCGCCACCGGCTCGCGGCCTACACGCTGGCCGGCGCGCTCTGCGGGCTCAGCGGCGCCATGCTCGGCAATTTCACCAATTTCATCAGCCCCGAGATGATGGACTGGACGCGCTCGGGCGAGCTGATCTTCATGGTGGTGCTGGGCGGGACGGGCGCGCTGTTCGGGCCGCTGATGGGCGCTGCCGTCTTTCTGCTGCTGGAGGAGCTGCTGTCCGGCTGGACGATCTACTGGCAGCTTCCCTTCGGGCTGCTGCTGATCCTGGTCGTGCTGTTCGCGCGCGGCGGGCTTGCGGGCCTTCTGGAGGGGCGCCGTGGCTGACGAACCGCTGCTCCGGGTCGAGGACCTGCAAAAGAGCTTCGGCGGCGTCACCGCCGTCGATGGCGTGTCGATGGAGGTGTATCCGGGCGAGGTCCATGCCGTCATCGGGCCGAACGGCGCCGGCAAGACGACGCTGATCTCCCTGCTTGCCGGCGAGCTGCGGCCGGACCGCGGCCGTATCCTGTTCGGCGCGCGCGACATCGCCCGCCGGCCGGCGCATGCGCGGGCGAAGCTGGGCTTTGCGCGCTCCTTCCAGATCACCAGCGTCGTGCCCGGGATGCGGGTGCTCGACAATGTGATGCTGGCAGTGCTGGCGCGCGACGCCCGCAGCTTCGGCTTCTGGCGTCCCGCCAGGAACGATCCGGCGCTCATCCGGCCGGCGGTGGCGGCGCTTGAGCGGGTGGGTCTCGCCGAGGTGGCCGAAGAGCGGGCGGGCGCCGTCAGCCATGGCGAGCACCGCCAGCTCGAAATCGCGATGACCCTGGCGGCGGAGCCTGAGCTGCTGCTGCTGGACGAGCCGATGGCGGGCATGAGCGCGGAGGAAAGCCGGCGCATGACCGGCATTCTGGAGGACCTGAAGGGCGAGAAGACCATGCTGCTGGTCGAGCATGACATGGATGTCGTGTTCGCGCTCGCCGACCGGATCAGCGTGCTCGTGGGCGGGCGCATCGCGGCGTCGGGGGCCCCGGAGGCCGTGCGGGCGGACGAGGCCGTGCGCCGCGCCTATCTCGGCGACGAGGCCGCCTGACATGCTGCGGATCGAGGGGCTCGAGACATTTTACGGGCGCAGCCAGGCGCTGTTCGGCATTTCGCTGGAGGTGGGCGAGGGCGAGGCGGTCGGCTTCATGGGCCGCAACGGCATGGGCAAGACGACCACCGTGAACTCGCTGTTCGGCATCGTGCCGTCCGCGGCGGGCGCGATCCTGTTCGAGGGCCGCGAGCTGCGCGACATGCCCTCCCACCGCATCGGCCGCCTCGGGCTCGGGCTTGTGCCCGAGGGCCGGCAGGTGTTCCCCAATCTGACGGCCGAGGAGAATCTGGTCGCGGCGGCCGCCAACCGCGGCGGGCGCGCCAATCCATGGACGGCCCCGCGCATTTTCGGGATGTTCCCGGAGCTTGAGGCGCGCCGGCGCAATATGGGCAATCTGCTTTCCGGCGGCGAGCAGCAGATGCTGGCGATCGGCCGCGCGCTGATGACCAACCCCAGGCTGCTCGTGCTGGACGAGGCGACCGAAGGGCTGGCGCCGCTGGTCCGCCGGCGCATCTGGGAGTGCCTTGCCAGCCTGAAGGACGAAGGACAGGCGATCCTCGTCATCGACCGGAATGTGGCGGACCTCGCCCGCCTCGCAGACCGCCACTATATCGTCGAGAAGGGCCGGATCGTCTGGACCGGCACCAGCGGGGAACTGACCGGCGGCGCCGCCGACCTCGAACGCTGGCTCGGCGTGTAGCGCCGCCGCCGAGGCGCAGCCGAACCGGGACAGCGGCCTCTATGCGGCGCCGAGGCCCGTGGGCGGGCCCTTCAGCTCCACGGTGTTGCCGTCCGGGTCGCGGATATAGATCGACGGGCCCGTGCCCTCGGCGCCGTAGCGCGGCAGCGCCGCTTCCGTCTCGATGCCGTGCTCGGCCAGCCAGGCGCGGAGGCTCGCCTCGTCGAAAGGCGCAATGCGGACCGCAAAATGGTCCATATTGGCGCCGGCGGCGTCCGGTTCGCCCGGCACGAGGTCGATCAGGCTGGCCCCGGCGCGCAATTGCACCAGGCCGATTTCCTCCAGCCGCCGCTCCTCCCGGCAGCCGAGCACGCCGGTGTAGAAGGCGATTGCCGCGTCCATGTCGCGGACCCGGAGCACAACATGGTCCAGATGACGGATGCGAAAACTCATGGGCCCGCCCTCCCCTTAGCCGCTGCTGCGCCCCATATTGGGGCCTGAAGGAGGATATGTCATGGATGCCGATACCATTCTTGACGCGGCGCTCGCGGTTGCCGCCGAACGCGGCTGGCGCGATGCGACGCTCTCCGATATTGCGGCGCAGGCCGGGTGCGGGCTCGCGGACGTCTATCGCCACTTTCCGTCGAAGGGCGCGGTCATGAGAGCGTCGGTCGCGCGCATCGACGCGGCGGTGTTGTCGGAAACCGGGGCCGGGGGCGAGGAGGAGTCGTTCCGCGACCGGCTCTTCGACCTGTTGATGCGCCGTTATGACGCGCTCAAGCCGCATCGCGAGGTTATCCGGGCGTGTTGGCGCGACCTGCGGCGCGACCCCTTGTCCGGCGCGCCGCTGGCGCCGGCGCTCGCCCGGTCCATGGCCTGGATGCTGGAAGCCGCCGGCGCGCCGCCGCGAAGGCCCCTCGACCTCCTGCGCGTGAAGCTGCTGGCCGGCATCCACCTCTCCGTCATGCGGGTCTGGCTGCGGGACGACAGCGAAGACCTCGGGCGCACCATGGCCAGTCTCGACAAGGCGCTCAAGCGCTGGGCGCCCATGCTCGAAGGGCGGTGCTGCTGAAAAAATTTGTGCGGCGCACAAAAAAAGACTTGACGCTGCATTGCAGCATAATCATATTGCGCTGCGAGAAGACAGTCGCATGCCTTCGTGGCAGGCGGCTTGCGAGACTGGAACGGAGACCACGAGACCGATGTACAAGATGCCCTTCGCCGACTTCGATCCGGCCCGGTTCATGGCCGATTTCAAAATCCCGGCCTTCGACGCCGAAGGCGCCATGGCGCTGCACCGCAAGAATGTCGAGGCCATAACGGCCGCCGGCCAGACGGCCTTCGAGGGCGCGGGCGCCTTCATGCGCCGCCAGGGCGAGCTGGCGCGCGAGGCGGTCGAGGCCTCCGCCGCCAACATGAATGTGTTCTTCGGCGATGCGAGCTTCGAGGACAAGGCGGAGCGCGGCGCAGCCTTCGCCAGGGGCGCCTGGGACTCCGCGGTTGCGGGCGCCGGGGAACTTGCGGACATGTCGGCCAGGACCGGCCGCGAGGTGTTCGGCCTGATCGACAAGCGCGTCCGCGAGGCCATGGACGAGACGGCCGCGATGGTCGTCCCGCCGGCCGGGCCCGCCAAGCCTGCGGAGAAGGCCGCGCCCGCGAAATCATAGGCGCGTTGCTCCTCCCCTTCGCGCCGGGCCGCTCCCGAAAGGGGGCGGCCCTTTTTTGTTGCGTTGCGGAATGACATCCCGCCGGAAGACGGGAACGGTCCCGTGGGCTATGTTCGGCGCGCCATGGCAAACGATGTCCTGAACTTCCTGGGCGACCTGGTGCGCGAAGCCCGCGCCCGGGGCGCCGACGAGGCCGATGCCGTCGATATCGACAGCCGCTCGCTGGATGCGGCGGTGCGGCTCGGCAAGATCGAACATATGGAGCGCTCCGAGCTGCGCAAGACCGGGCTGCGCGTGCTGGTCGGGCGCCGCCAGGCGATCGTCGCCACCGCCGACCGGCAGGCGGACACCGCCTCCGCGCTGGTCGAGCGGGCGGTCGCCATGGCGCGGGCCGCGCCCGAAGACCCCCATGCCGGGCTGGCGGAGCCGGCGCTTCTGGCACAGGAGTGGCCGGAGCTCGACCTCTATGACGACGCCCGCCCGGCTTCGGAGGACCTTGTCGCCAGGGCCCTGGAAGCCGAGGCGGCGGCGCTCGACGTCGCGGGCGTCGCCAATTCCGAGGGCGCCGGCGCCAGCCGCAGCGAGGCCCGCGTCGCGCTCGTGTCGAGCAACGGGTTCGCGGGCAGCTACCGGAGGTCGGGATGCGGGCTGTCCGTGTCCGTCCTGGCGGGCGAGGGCACGGCGATGGAGAGCGGTTACGACTGGACTCGCGCCGTCCACGGCTCGGACCTCGCGGAGCCGGCGGCGGTGGGCCGGAGCGCGGGCGAGCGCGCGGTGAAGCGGCTCGGGCCGGTCAAGCCCGACACGGCCGTGATGCCGGTGGTCTTCGAGCAGCGCCTGGCCGGAGGGCTGGTCGGTGCGATTGCCGGCGCCGTCAACGGCGCGGCCGTTGCGCGCGGCACCAGCTTCCTCAAGGACGCCATGGGCGAGGCGGTGCTGAAGGACGGCATGAACCTGATCGACGATCCGGGCCGCGGGCGGGGCCTCGGCTCGCGCCCGTTCGACGCCGAAGGCCTGCCCTGCAAGCGCCGGGCGCTGGTCGAGGGCGGCGTGCTCCGCTCATGGCTGCTGGACCTGCGCTCCGCCCGCCAGCTGGGCCTTGCCCCGACCGGCCATGCCTCCCGCGGCGCCGGGTCCGCGCCCGGCCCCGCATCGTCCAATCTTTACCTCGAGCCGGGCCGCCTTTCGCCGGAAGAGCTGATCGGCGAGATCGAGAACGGGCTGTTCGTGACCGCGCTGATGGGGCACGGCGTCGATCTCGTCGCCGGGCGCTACAGCCAGGGCGCGGCGGGCTTCGCGATCCGTGGCGGCAGGCTCGCCGAGCCGGTGAGCGAGATCACCATAGCCGGGGAGCTGCGGGACATGCTGCTCGGCCTCGACGCCGCCGACGATCTGGTATTCCGCGGCACGGTGAATGCCCCCACCCTGCGGGTCGAGGCCATGACGGTCGGTGGGCGATGAGGAAAGGGCGGGCGGGCCTCCCATTTCCCGGGAAATGTGCACGGCGGGTCTGCCGCTTGTGCTAAGCTGCCGGCCTCGCCCCGGGGCAACACAGGCAGCGGAAAAGCCGGGACAATGCACGCCGAGATCGCAGGCAGGAAAGACGAGATCGCGCGGATCTGCCGCCGCTACGGCGTGCAGCGGCTCGACCTGTTCGGCTCGGCCGCAAGGGGGACGGATTTCGACCCGGAGACCAGCGACGCCGACTTCCTCGTCGAGTTCCAGCCGCCGCTTCTGCCTGGCATTGCGCGGCGTGTCGTAGGTCTCCAGATGGACCTGGCCGACGCGCTCGGGCGCAAGGTCGATCTGGTCCGGATGGGAACGGTCC